>NZ_AYJW01000017.1 GCF_000497205.1 Saccharopolyspora rectivirgula DSM 43747 | reverse complement strand
CATACCACAGCTCGGACCGGGTGGTGTCGTCAACCACGGGGCTCGGTCCGTTTGACCCTGGCCGCTATCTCAACGGCGAGGCAGCGGCTGGGGTGCCCCTCAAAGGGGCAGGGGAGAACAACGAAAGGGAATTACCGGGGAGGAAGGAAAATTATGTCTGCGCAGATGGTGACGCGCTTTGCGCACGATCCGGTCGCGCCTGACAGTGCGCAGTTCCCGCTTGGTCGCCCGTTGGGGATGGCGGACAATACCGATCCGGCCTCGGGTGAGGGAGTCCGCCCGTGGGGGTTGCGGGGCATGTCGACGCTGTCGAGCAAGACGGTGGATCCGCTTCCTGCGTGGCGCTACGACCACAAGCGGCAGATCGCGGTCGACCTCGACGGTGTGGCCTTGTACGAACTGCGGATGGACCCGACAGCGCACTCGGTATCGAACAACGATGGTGACGAGGGGCCCAGCGAGGACTGGATCAACGACTTCACCGGTGACGAACCGGGGTTGCCCGTATGACGGTGTTGATCCTCGCGAGGGATCTTGATCCATCGGCTGATGCCATGGTGGCTGCTCTGCATGAACGTGGCACGCCGGTGGTTCGGGTGAACACCGCGTGGTTCCCTGCGCAGCTCAGCGTTTCTGCTGAGCTGCGCAGGGGCCGCTGGTCCGGGTACCTGCGGACACCGGTGCACTGCGTGGAGTTGGAAGAGGTCCATGCGGTGTGGTACCGCAGCCCTGAGGCATACCGAATGCCCGACGAGCTATCGGCACCGGAACGGCAGCATGCCTTTCTCGAAGCCAAGTACGGCCTCGGCGGGATCTTGTCGAGCTTGCCGGTGTTCTGGGTGAACCACCCGGCGCGTATGGCCGATGCGGCGTACAAGCCGGTTCAGCTCGTCCGGGCACACGAGTGCGGGCTCACGGTCCCTGACACGGCCATCACCAACGAAGCCGACACCGTGCGCGCGTTCGCGTCCGAGGGGCGCACGGTCACCAAGCTGTTGGGCGCGAACACGATCTCGGAAGAGGGCACGCGCAAGCTGTCGTGGACGCGGGTGCTCGACGATGACGATCTCGCCGACCTGCGTGGGATCGAGGTGACCACCCACTTGGTGCAGCGGTGGGTGCCGAAGGCGTTTGAGGTGCGGGTAATCGTCCTGGGCCACCACCTCACCGCGGCGGCGATTCACGCAAGCAACGCGGCCTCCTATGTCGACTGGCGCTCAGACTACGACGCTTTGTCGTATGAGCTGATCGAGCCGCCCAGCGATGTCACAGAGGGGGTCCACGCGCTCATGCGGAGCCTCGGGTTGGTGTACGGGGCGTTGGACTTCGTGGTGACCCCCGAGGGTGAGTGGGTCTTCCTGGAGGTCAATCCGGGTGGGCAGTATGGGTGGATCGAGTCCTGCACCGGCGCGCCGTTGACAAGCGTTCTCGCCGATCTGTTGACGAAGGGGCAGCCATGACAACGCTCGATGTCGCGTGGGAATCCCGCGCGCAGGTGCTCGCCGATGAACTCGAAGCCCGTGGTGATCTGACGGATCCGGCGTGGAAGGCCGCGGTCGCTGCAACTCCACGCCACGTGCTCGTTCCGGTGGCCTACGAGCAGCGCAGCAACGGTGAGTGGTGTCAGTTCGATGTGACTTCGCCGAGTGGGCTTGATCGGGTGTACTCGACGACCACGCTGGTGACCGCGCTCGCCTGCCGAGGCACCCACTACGAGGGGATTTCCAGTAGCACCAAGCCGGATCTCGTGGTGCGGATGCTGGAAGCCCTCGACGTCCACGATGGGCACAAGGTGTTGGAGATCGGCACCGGTACTGGCTACAACGCCGCGCTGCTGGTGCACCGGCTCGGTGACGAGCGGGTGTTCAGCGTCGACCTGGACGCCGAGATCGTCGACCCGGCTCGGGAACGGCTCGCCTCGATCGGGCTTCATCCGACGCTCGTCGCGCGTGATGGTGTCGAGGGGTTGCCTGAACACGCGCCGTTCGATCGGATCGTCGCGACGTGTTCGGTGCCGGCTGTGCCGGGTGCGTGGCGGGAGCAGCTCGTTGATGGTGGGCTGTTGCTGGTCGACATCAAGCTCAACACCAACGCGGGCAACCTGGCGCTGCTGCGCCGTGATGGGGACCAGCTTTCAGGGTGGTTCACGGATCGGTGGGCGGCTTTCATGGCGATGCGCCACCACCGCGAGCGGCCGCGTGCATTGCCTGCCCCGATCGAGCGAGGCGGGCGGACGCGTTTTACGCTCGCGCCGCCGAACCCGTGGGAGCACAACCGCGTGGTGTGGTTCCTGGCCCACTTGATGGGGTTGCCCGAGGGGGTGCGGTTCGGGGTGCGGTTCGATCCGGACACCCGCCAGCCCACCGCCGGTACGATCACCGCGCCCGATGGGTCGCACGCGTTCGTGATGCTCGAACCGACGCCCGAGGGCGCGTGGTCGGTGACCGAAAGCGGTCCCACCCCGCTGTGGCGTGCGGTTGAGGAAGCGCACCGGGTGTGGCGAGCGGCGGGCGAACCGGGCTGGTCCCGCCTCGGTGTGACCGTCACCCCGGGCGGGCAGTGGGTGTGGCTCGACGACCCGCACAGCGAGCACCGGTGGCGCCTGGGCTAATCCCTCGCGACTGATCTGCTGCTATGCCACTTGCCAGGTCGGCGCGAAACCGTATCTCGATGATCGTTGCCTGAGGGGCAAGTGCCTAGATGTGCAAAAGGTGCCCTCGCTCCCGGATGACCCGGGGCGGGGGCACCTTCGGGGCCTCGGGCGCGCTCGACCGCGTCACTGCGAGGCTTTGCCGATGATCTCGTCCAGCGCCGCGGTGATGCTCTGCTCGACGGCTCCTTTCTCGATGCCCAGGTCGGAGAGCAGCCCGCTCCCGGCTTCGTGCTCCAGCAGTGCCAGCAGGACGTGTTCGGTGCCGATGTAGTTGTGCCCGAGCCGCAGTGCTTCGCGGAAGGTCAACTCCAGCACCTTCTTGGCGTCGGCGTTGAACGGGATCAGGCTCGGCACCTCGTCGACGGCGGCGGGCAGCGCCGCCACGGCGGCCTCGCGCACGGCGTCCAGCGACACCCCTTGCGCGATGATGGCCTTGGCACCCAGCCCGCTGGCTTCCGCGAGCAGCCCGAGCACCAGGTGCTCCGGCCGGATCTCGGCGTTCTGGGCCTTCCGGGCCTCCTCTTGCGACTGCACGACGACGTTGCGCGCGCGGGGCGTGAACCTGCTGAATCCCTGGCTCGGGTCGAGGTCGGGCACCTTGGGCACGAACCGCTTCTGCGCGGCCTGCTTGCTGACGCCCATGCTCTTGCCGATCTCGGTCCAGGACGCCCCGGACCGCCGGGCCTGGTCGACGAAGTGGCCGATCAGGTGGTCGGCGATCTCGCCGAGGTGTTCCCCGACGAGGACGGCGCTGGACAGCTGCTCCAGCTCGTCGTCGTGCACCTGCTTGATCGCATTGATCAGTTCGTCCAGCGAAACGTGGTCGGTGATCCGCACTTCTCCCATGGCGTCAACCAAGAGTTGACGATCCGGTGGCGCGGTGCCGTGCGGCTCGGTGACCTGGTCGTGCTCGGGGGATCGTGCGCGGCATCGGCGACGGCCTCGCCGGCAGCGGGGTCCCGTTCCCGTGGCCGTTCCAGCTCCGGCGGCGACCGGCCAGCTCAGCCGAGACCAGCCATCCGGGGTGGAGCGCTACCGCTGCGGACCCGTGGGGCTCGACCTGTCGCGCGGCTGTCCGGTTCACTGCAGCTCGTCTAGCGGTCGGGGTGGACGGCTCGGCCGGTGGAAAATCGCTTTTCCGTCGGCGATCCGGTGTGGCAGGGTCTCGCCGTGCTCGCTTCCCGGATCGACCTCGTGCGATGGCAGTTCGACTTCACCTGGTCGCTGTGCGAACTGCACCTGGGCGCGCTGGAGCCCGAGGACTTCCTGTGGGAGCCCGCCGCGCACTGCTGGACGGTGCGGCGCGGGGACGACGGCGAGTGGGTGGCCGACTTCGCCGAAGTCGAACCCGACCCGGTGCCGGTGCCCACCATCGCCTGGCTCACCTGGCACCTCGGCTGGTGGTGGACGGTCGCTACCGACCACGTGCGGGGCAGGGCGCCGACCGAGCGCACCGGTGTCCGGTGGCCCGGTGCGGAGTCCGCGGTCGAGTGGCTGCGCGGGCTCCGCGACGAATGGGTGGCGGCGCTGGGCCAGCTCACCGACGCCGACCTGGACGGGCCAGCACCGTTCCCGTGGCAGGGCGACCCGGACAAGACCCTGGCGCACATGCTCGCCTGGGTGAACGGCGAGTTGATGAAGAACATCGCCGAGATCGGCCAGCTCCGCCTGCTGCGCGCCGCCTCGGCGCAGGTTCGGCCCGGGGTTTGACCTCTGCGGTGCGCTTCTCCGGCGATGAGTACTGAGTGGACTCAAAACAGTCCGCTGAGGACAATGGAGTCCGTTGCTGGGTAATTCGGGATCTCAGCATCCGGCGGAGCGTTCCGAAGAGTTCGAGGTGCCAGCCCCGGGAGGGAACTGGCACCTCGTGGTGGTGTCAGGGGGTCAGGACTTGGCGTAGAAGTCCGGGCGGTCGACGAGCTCCACCTCGGTGCGGTCGCCGGTGGCCTGCGCTCGCACGCCGGCTTCGCACGCCACCGCGGCCGCGTAGCCGTCCCACGCGCTCGCGCCCTCGCCATCCACCTCGCCGCGGCGAGCGGCGTCGGCCCAGCGCTGGAACTCGCGGTCGAACGCCGCGCCGAAGCGGTCGCGGAAGTCCGCGGTGACCGCGCCGCCCCACTGCTTGTTCCGGTGGACGAGCGGACCCCCGTCCGCGCCGATGAGCGCGGTGCCGCGCTCCGCCACCGCCTCGCAGCGCACCTGGTAGCCGAAGCCGCAGTTGACGAAGATCTCCACGTCCACCAGCACCCCGCCGGCGGTTTCGATGGTCACCAGCTGCGGGTCCAGCAAGCCCTCCGGCGACTGCTCCGAGGAGCGCGGGGCGCGCACCGACACGGCGGCGATCTCGTCGTCGAGCAGCCACCGGGTGGTGTCGAACTCGTGCACCACCGAGTCGTAGACCATCATCTGGCTGGTGAAGCCGGGCGGGGAGAACGGGTTGCGGTGCGCGCAGTGCAGCAGCAGCGCGCGGCCCAGTTCGCCGGAGCCCAGCAGCCGCTTGAGCTCGACGTACTCCGCGTCGAAGCGGCGCATGAACCCCACCTGGATCAGGCGTTGGCCGCGCTTCTCCTCGGCTTCGAGGACGCGCAGCGACGACTGCGCGTCCGGCGTCAGCGGTTTCTCGCACAGCACCGGCACACCGCGTTCGATCGCGGCCAGCAGCAGCGGTTCGTGGACCGCTCCCGGCGACGCGATCACCAGCGCGTCCACATCGGATGCCGTGATGACGTCGTACGGGTCTTGCGCGGCGCGCGCACCGGTGCCGTCGGCCACCTGCTGCGCCCGCTCCAGATCGGGGTCGGCGACCGCGACCAGCCGGGCGCCGCTGGTCCGCTCGTGGACGCGCACCGCGTGGTCGGCGCCCATCCGCCCGGCGCCGACCAGACCGACGCGGAGATCGTGCTCGGACATGGGATCCTCGCAATCGGGGTGTCGGGATCGCTCACAGCGATCGTCACTGCACTGCTCTCCTGCCGCCAGCGGTCACGAGTACCGGGCGCGCAGTTCGGTCTCCAGCTGCTCCAAGGACCGGCCGCGGGTCTCGGGCACGAACTTCGCGACGAACCCGATCGCCACGACGCCGACCCCGACGAAGACCAGGAAGGTGGGTGAGATGCCCAGGGCGTCGACCAGCACGGGGAAGGTGAGGCCGACCGCGAAGTTGGCGAGCCACAGGGTGAGGCTGGCGATGCCGAAGGCGAACCCGCGCATCCGCAGCGGGAAGATCTCCGACAGCATCAGCCAGGTGACCGGGGAGATGGCGCCCTGCTGGAACGCCAGGAACATGACGGTCAGGCTCAGCACGATCAGCCCGCGGGTGAGGCCCTCCGGCACGGCCCAGGACACGATCGCCACCAGCAGCAGCGCCGTGACCGTGCCCAGCTGGCCGACCAGCAGCATCGGTCGCCGGTTCACCCGGCCCAGCAGGTAGATGCCGACGAAGGTGGCCAGCACCGAGATCACGCCGTTGGCGATGTTGGCGACGATGGCGCCGTTGGCGGTGAACCCCGCGCTCTGCAGGATCTGGGTCCCGTAGTACATGATCGTGTTGACGCCGGTGACCTGCTGCACCACGGCGATCCCGATCCCGACCAGCACCAGCCGCCGGATCCACGGCACCGCCAGGTCCGCCCAGCCGCCGGCTTTCGCCCGCTCGTCCTCCTGCGCCAGCCGCTGCACCTCGGCCAGCTCGGCCTCGGCGCGCTGCGCGGAGCGGACTTGGCGGAGCACGTCGAGCGCTTCGCCGATGCGCCCGTGGGAGGCCAGCCAGCGCGGGCTCTCCGGCACGACCAGCATGCCGAACCACAGGACCACGGCGGGCAGCGAGGCGATCACCAGCATGTAGCGCCAGACGTGCGCGGAGTCGCCGAGGGCGCTGGCGATGCCGGCGTTGAAGGTGAACGCCAGCAGCTGGCCGGTGACGATCATCAGCTCGTTCTGCGTCACCAGCCGTCCGCGCCGCTCGGCCGGTGAGACCTCGGCGAGGTAGGTGGGCACGGTGACCGAGGCACCGCCGACCGCGAGGCCCAGCACGAACCGGGCCACCACCATCACCGCCGCGCTGGGCGCGAAGGTGCAGGCCAGCGTGCCGATCAGGAACACCACCGCGAGCCCCAGGATGGTGCGCCGGCGGCCTCGGGCGTCGGACACCTTGCCGCTGATGGCGGCGCCGAGCGCGGCGCCGAGCAGCAGCGAGCTGGTCACGAGCCCCTCGGTGAGCGGGGTGAGGCCGAGGTCGGACTGCATGAACGGCAGCGCGCCGTTGATGACCCCGGTGTCGTAGCCGAACAGCAGGCCGCCGAAGGTCGCCACCACGGTGATGACCTTCAGCCGGCGCGAGTGGCGCGCGTCCTGCGCGGGCGAGGGAGGTGCCGGCACGTCGGTGTGCGCTTCGGGCATCGGGTCGTTCTCCTTCGTCGGGGGAACCGCGTCGCGGCGCGCGGCTCCTGGCTCCGAGCGGGTCACCGGATCCGGGGCCGTTCGCTGCCGGTCAGCCCGCACCCGTTGAGGTATTCGCGGGTGCGGATGGCGATGGGCAGTGGCACCTCCGGGGCGCAGGGGTAGAGGTCCTGCTCGACGATCACGAACAGCTCTGCGTCCAGTTCGGACAGTGCGTGCACGACTTCGGCCGGGTTGGGCACTCCGGCGGGTGGTTCGACGCACACGCCGCGCTTGACCGCTTCTCCGAACGACAGCCCTTCGGCGGCCACCTGGGCGAGCACGTCCGGATCCATCTGTTTGATGTGGACGTATCCGATGCGTTCGGCGTACCGGCGGATGAGGTCGATGTTGTCGCCGCCGCCGTAGGCGACGTGCCCGGTGTCCAGGCAGAGGTTGGCGTACCGGGAGTCGGTGGAGTTCAGGAACCGCTCGATCTCGGCCTGGGTCTGGATGTGGCTGTCGGCGTGCGGGTGCACGCACAACCGCACGCCGTGCTCCTCCAGCAGGATCTTGCCGAGCTCGTCCGCCGCCTTCCCCAGCGCGTCCCACTGCTCGGCCGACAGCTCCGGGTTCTCGGTGAAGGTGCCGGTCTTCTCGTCCCGGTACATGGACGGGATGAACACCAGGTGGTGGGCGCCGACGGCCGCGGTCAGCGCGGCGACGTTCCGGACGGCGGCCAGCATCTGCTCCCACTCGTGCGGGCGGTGCAGCGCGCCGAACGTGGTGCCGCCGGAGACCTGGAGTCCGCGGGAGCCGACCTCGTCGGCCAGCCGCTGCGGGTCGAGCGGCAGGTAGCCGGGCGGGCCGAGCTCGAGCCACCGGTAGCCGGCCTCGACGAGTTCGTCGAGGAAGCGCGTGTAGGGAACCTGGTGCTCGTCTTCGGGGAACCACACGCCCCACGAATCCGGAGCGGAGCCGAGGCACAGGTTGCCTGCCACGGTGCGGACGTCGGGTTGGGACGTCGTTGTCATCGGGCCCTCCTCGGTCGGTGTGGGCTGCCCGGGCCCACCCTCTGGTCGGTCTTGAGGCTCGTTCGCCCTGGTGGTGTGATCTGGCGCGCTCCAAGTACCGGACACTATGGTGGCCATCACATGAATATGTCAAGACGTTCTATCAAAAATCAGAATTGACCCGATGCAGTCGCGCCACGGGGGTACCCGCCGAGCTCACCCGGCGCATCAGGACGACCGCAGCGGCGGACACGGGCGGGGGAAGGAGGGGCTTCGGGAGCACCGGTGTTCCGCGACCGAGCGGAAGCAGACGAGAGCACCCGACGGCGCGGCCGTCCCGGTGAGTTCTGCGCCGCCGATGCCCGGGACGAACAGAGGAGCCGCGCGTCGTCCGCGTCGGCGGACCAGGGCGCTTGAACGCAGCAGCGCGACGGGTGCGGGCTCGTGACGAAAGCGCGGGATTCCGGCAAGCGCACGCCGAGGAAGGGCAGCGCGCCAGCTGTCGCGGTCCTGGCCGGGACCGGTTCGTGCGCACGTTCGCGCAGGCCGAGGGCGGGCGCGTCTCCGCCGTCGACCAGGGCGCCAGAAGCCCCGGCTCGCTGAACGCTGTGACGTCTCACCCGATCACCTGACCGGGGCGAGGTGGGCGCTCGTACCCGGGTTTGACGTCCGACGGCGGCACCGCCGCCTCGTGCCGGGAAGTCGAGGCAGCACCGCCGCCGGGCATCCCGGCTAGCCCCGCCCACGACCGGCCTTCCTCGGGCGGTTCCCGACCGGTCGTGGGCAGGGAGGTTCCCTTCGGTTCAGCTGTTGCTGGGGAAGCCGAGGTCGATGCCGCCGTCGCTGGGGTCGGGCCAGCGCGTCGTGGTGACCTTGCCCCGGGTGTAGAAGTGGATGCCGTCGGTGCCGTAGATGTGGTGGTCGCCGAACAGCGAGTCCTTCCAGCCGCCGAACGAGTGGTACCCCACCGGCACCGGGATCGGCACGTTCACGCCGACCATGCCCGCTTGGACCTCGAGCTTGAACCGGCGGGCGGCGCCGCCGTCGCGGGTGAAGATCGCCGTGCCGTTGCCCCAGCGCGAGGAGTTGATCAGCTTCAGGCCCTCCTCGTAGCTGGGGACGCGGACGACCGAGAGCACGGGACCGAAGATCTCGTCCTGGTAGGCGTCCATCTCGGGGGTGACCTTGTCCAGCAGGCTCACCCCGATGAAGAACCCGTTCTCGTACCCCTCGACCTTCAGCTCGGTGCCGTCCACGACCACCTCGGCGCCCTGCTCGCGCGCCTTCGGGACGTAGGAGGCGACCTTGTCCCGGTGCTCGCGGGTGATCAGCGGACCCATCTCCGAGGCCGGGTCGGTGCCCGGGCCGACGCGCAGGGCGCGGGCGCGTTCGGCGATCTTGTCGACCAGCTCGTCGCCGATCGGGTCGACCGCGACGACCACCGAGACGGCCATGCAGCGCTCGCCGGCGGAGCCGTAGGCGGCCGACACGGCGGCGTCCGCGGCCTGGTCGAGGTTGGCGTCGGGCAGCACCAGCATGTGGTTCTTCGCCCCGCCCAGCGCCTGCACCCGCTTGCCGTTGGCGCTGGCGGTGCGGTGCACGTGCTCGGCGATCGGGGTGGAGCCGACGAAGCTCACCGCCGCGATGTCGGGGTGCTCCAGCAGCCGGTCCACCGCCTCCTTGTCGCCGTGCACCAGGTTCACCACCCCGTCGGGCACGCCCGCTTCGCTGGCCAGCTCGACCAGCCGCAGCGCGGCCGAGGGGTCCTTCTCGCTGGGCTTGAGGACGAAGGTGTTGCCGCAGGCGATGGCCAGCGGGAACATCCACAGCGGCACCATGGCCGGGAAGTTGAACGGCGTGATCCCGGCGACCACCCCGAGCGGCTGCCGGATCGACTCCACGTCGACCCGGTTGGAGACCTGCGTGGAGGTCTCGCCCTTGAGCAGCTGCGGGATCCCGCACGCCAGTTCCACGATCTCCAGGCCGCGCGCCACTTCGCCCAGCGCGTCGGAGTGCACCTTGCCGTGCTCGGCGGTGATCAGCGAGGCGAGTTCGTCGCGGTGCGCGTTGAGCAGTTCGCGGTAGTTGAACAGCACCTGCGTGCGCTGGGCCAGCGAGGAGTTGCTCCACGAGGGGAACGCCTCGGCAGCCGAGGCCACCGCGCGGTCCACTTCGGCGGTGTTCGCGAGCGCGACCTGGCCCGTTTGCTCGCCGGTGGCCGGGTTGGTCACGACGCCGTAGCGGCCCGACGCCCCTTCGGCGATCCTGCCGTCGATCCAGTGCTGAATGGTCTTCACGGGAATGTCCTCACATCCTCGGGTCACAGGTGGTGGCGCTGTGCTCGCGCCTGGTCCTCGTAGCGCTTGCGCGCCAGCTGGGTGCTCTCGCGGCGGGACACCTCGGCCACCGGCACGTCCCACCACGCCTCGGCCGGTGGCGATGCCTTGGCCGGGTCGGTCTCGACGTGCACCGCGGTCGGGCGTTCGGACGCCCGCGCGGCGCGCAGCGCGTCCCGCAGTTCGTCCACGGTGGACGCCCGAAGCACGTCCACGCCGAGGCTTCCGGCGTTGGTGGCCAGATCGACCGGCAGCGGCTCGCCGGTGAAGGTGCCGTCGTCGGCGCGGTAGCGGTAGGCGGTGCCGAAGCGCTCCCCGCCCACCTGCTCCGAGAGCCCGCCGATCGAGGCGTAGCCGTGGTTCTGCACCAGCACCACGTTGATCTTGATGCCTTCCTGCACCGCGGTGACCAGCTCGGTCGGCATCATCAGGTAGGTGCCGTCGCCGACCAGCGCGAACACCTCGCGCGACGGGTCGGCCAGCCGGGCCCCGATCGCGGCCGGGATCTCGTAGCCCATGCACGAGTACCCGTACTCGACGTGGTACTGCTGCGGGTCCTTGGCCCGCCACAGCTTGTGCAGGTCGCCGGGCATCGACCCGGCCGCGTTGATCACCACGTCCCGGTCGTCGAGGACCTCGTCGAGCACGCCGATCACCTCGGCCTGGCCCGGCCGCTCGTCCCCGGCGGCGCCGCGGGTCGCCCGCTCGACCACCTCGGCCCACCGCTGCGCGCCCGCGCGGTACTCCCGCACGTAGTCCTCGGACACCCGGTGCCCGTCGAGCGCGGCGGCCAGCTGCTCGAGCGCGGCGCGCGCATCACCGATCACCGGGGTGGCCGCCTGCTTGTGGGCGTCCACCGAGGCGATGTTGACGTTGACGAACCGGACGTCCGGGTTGGCGAACAGGGTCTGCGACGCGGTGGTGAAGTCCGAGTAGCGGGTGCCGACGCCGATGACGAGGTCCGCGGCGCGGGCGATGTCGTCGGCGACCGCGGTGCCGGTGTGGCCGATGGCGCCCAGCTCGCACGGGTGGTCGTGGCGCAGCGATCCGCGCCCCGCCTGGGTTTCGGCCACCGGGATGCCGGTGCGCTCGGCGAGTTGGCGCAGCGCGTCTTCCGCGGCGCTGTGGTGCACCCCGCCGCCGGCGATGAGGAGCGGGCGCTTCGCGGCGCGGATCCGCTCGGCGGCCTCGGCGACCGACCGCGGGTCCGGTTGCGGGCGGTGCACCCGCCACACCCGTTCGGCGAAGAACTCCTCCGGCCAGTCGTGGGCCTCGGCCTGCACGTCCTGCGGCAGCGCCAGGGTCACCGCGCCGGTCTCCACCGGGTCGGTGAGCACCCGCATCGCGTCCAGCGCGGACGGGATCAGCGCCTCGGGGCGCCAGATCCGGTCGAAGTAGCGGGACACCGGGCGCAGGCAGTCGTTGACCGAGACGTCGCGCGCGTGCGGCGCTTCGAGCTGCTGGAGCACCGGGTCCGCCGGGCGGGTCGCGAAGACGTCCCCGGGCAGCAGCAGCACGGGCAGGTGGTTGATGGTGGCCAGCGCCGCCCCGGTGACCAAGTTGGTGGCGCCCGGCCCGATCGAGGTCGTGCACGCGAAGGTCGACATGCGGCCGCTCTGCCGGGCGTAGCCGACGGCCGCGTGCACCATCGCCTGCTCGTTGCGGCCCTGCAGGTAGGGCATCGCGCCTTCGGACTCCAGCAGCGCCTGGCCGATGCCGGCGACGTTGCCGTGCCCGAAGATGCCCCAGCAGCCGGCGATCAGCCGCTGCCGCTCCCCGTCGCGCTCGGTGTACTGGTTGGCCAGGAACTGCACCAACGCTTGTGCGACGGTCAACCGCCGGGTGCTCATCGTCCCTCCACTGCGGTCTGCTCGGGCGCCGTGTACAGCGGCAGCCGCGGGTCCACGGGTTGGTCGGCCCAGGTTTCGCGCACCCACGCGTGCGCCGGGTCGTCGCAGATCAACCAGGCGCGCTCCGGGGACGGGCCGGCCATCACGTTGAGGTAGTACATGTCGTAGCCGGGCACCGCCATCGACGGCCCGTGCCACCCGTTCGGGATCAGCACCACGTCACCGCTGCGGACCTCGGCCAGGACGTCGGTGGTGCGGTCCGGGCCGGACGGGTAGACACGCTGGTAGCCGACGCCGGGCGTGCCGTGGGAGTCGGCGATCTCGAAGTAGTAGATCTCCTCCAGCTGCGACTCGCCCTCGCGGTCGACGTCGTGCTTGTGCGGCGGGAACGAGGACCAGTTCCCGGACGGGGTGAGCACTTCGACGGCGATCAGCCGGTCGGCCTCGAAGACGTGCGCCGCGGCGAAGTTGTTGACCTGCCGGCTGGCCTGACCGGCGCCGCGCAGCTCGACCGGCACCCCGGAGGCCGGGCCGTAGCGGGCCGGCAGCCGGTTCTCGCAGCGCGCCCCGGTGAGCGCGAAGCGGCCGCCCGCGGCGCTGCTGATCCGCACCTGGGCGTCGCGCGGCACGTAGGCGAAGTCGGTGACGCCGTGGAACACGCTGGTGCGCCCGGCCAACTCGAACGTCTCGCCGTCGCAGGTGACCGCGCAACCGCCGGACAGCGGCAGCACGATCCACTCGCTGTCTCCTGTGGACAGTTCGTGCGCGCCGCCGGCGCCGAGTTCGAGCACCCGCAGCGACGAGTAGCCCCAACCGGCCGTTTCCGGGTCCACGTAGGTGGTGTACTCGCCCCGAGCCGTCGTCCCGGCGGGGTGGTAGAAGCGGTCGTCGGTCACAGCACTTCCTCCCGAGCTCACAGCAGGTCGACAGCGGCGTCGACGGCGCCGGCGACGTCGTCGTCGTGCGGGTACAGCAGGGTCCGTCCGACGACGAGCCCGCGCACGTTCGGCAGTTGCAGCGCCTTGTACCAGCGCTCGCGGGTGGCCTCCGGGTCGTTGGAGACCTCACCACCCAGCAGCACGGTTGGCAAGGTGGACGCCTCCAGGGCGCGCCCGACCTGGTCGAGGTCGTCGACCACCGGCACCTTCAGCCAGGTGCGGGCCGACGTCCCGCCGAGGCCCGAGGCGATCGCGATGGAGCGCGCGACCGCCTCCACCGACAGGTCGTTGCGCACCTTGCCGTTGACGCGGCGGCACAGGAACGGCTCGACCATCGCCATCAGTCCGCGGTCGGCGAGCTCGTTGATCGCGTTCGCCGCCCCGCACATGGTGTTCAGCGAGCCGGGATCGCTCATGTCGATGCGCAGCAGCAGTTTCCCGCCGTCGAACCGGAGCCGTTCGATGTCGACCGCGCGGTGCCCGGTGAACCGGTCGTCGAGCTCGAAGTCCGCCCCGGCCAGGCCGCCGCGGTTCATCGAGCCGATGACGACCTTGTCCTCCAGGGCGCCGAGCAGCAGCAGGTCTTCCAGGACGTCCGCGGTGCCCAGCACGCCGTCCACGCCGGGGCGCTGCAGCGCGGTGCACAGCCGCTCCAGCAGGTCGGCCCGGTTGGCCATCGCCATCGGGTTGCCGCCGGCCGCGAGCGCACCGCGCGCCGGGTGGTCCGCGGCCACGATCAGCAGGCGGTCGCGTTCGCCCAGCAGCGGCCGCCGGGTCCGGGCGGCCGCTGCTTCCGCGATCGCCTCCGGGTTGGTGGCGCGCACCCGGGTGAGGTCGGTGATGGTCAGTGAAGACAACGGTCCTCGCTCTCTGCCGCTCAGGCGCTGCGCGCCGAGCGGTCGGGGTTCGGGGACAGCAGGGCTTCGACCTCGTGCTCGTAGGGCATCGCTGACGAGCAGGCCAGGCGGGATGCCACGAGCGCCCCGGCCGCGTTGGCGAAGTGCATGGTCCGCTCCAGTTCCCAGCCCTCCAGCAGGCCGTGGCACAGCGCTCCGCCGAAGGCGTCACCGGCGCCGAGCCCGTTGACCACGTCGACCGGCACCGGGGGAGCGACCACCTCGGTGTCGCGGGTGCGGGCGAGGACGCCGTCGGGGCCTTGCTTGACGACGGCGAGCTCCACCCCGGCGGCCAGCAGGCGTTCGGCGGCTTCGCGCGGCTCGCGCACGCCGACCGCGCGCTCGACCTCGTCGAGGTTGCCGACCGCCACCGTGACGTGCGGCAGGGCCTGCTGGTACCAGTGGCGGGCTTCGTCGTGGTCGGACCAGAACACGGGGCGCCAGTCCAGGTCGAAGACCGTGGTGCCGCGCTTGGCCCGGTGCTGCAGCGCGGCCAGGGTCGCCGAACGGCTGGGTTCTTCGCACAGGCCGGTGCCGGTCATCCAGAACACGTGCGCTTCGGCGATCGCGTCCAGGTCCAGCTCGTCGGCGTGGATCTCCAGGTCCGGGGCCTTGGGCTGGCGGTAGAAGTACAGCGGGAAGTCGTCGGGCGGGAACACCTCGCAGAAGGTCACCGGAGTCGGGTACTGCGCGACGGGGGTGACCCACCGGTCGTCGACGCCGAAGTCCCGCAGCGCCTGGCGGACGTACTCGCCGAACGGGTCGGCGCCGGTGCGGCTGATCACCGCGCTGCGGTGGCCGAGCCGGGCGGCCGCGACCGCGACGTTGGTGGCGGTGCCGCCGAGGTACTTGCCGAAGGTCTCGACCTGCGGCAGCGGTACGCCGGTCTGCAGCGGGTAGATGTCCACCCCGATCCGCCCCATCGTGATGACGTCGAACGGGCTGTCCATAGCGGAGACCTCCGGGGGAAGACGCGGGCCGCGGGAGCGGCTGTAGCACCTGACTGCTCTCTGTGTACTCGCTGTGCGGATTCTGTGTCAATACTTTGTCAGTACATACTTACCTATAGACGTCGGGTGGTCCTGATATCGTGTAGAGGTGACCGCGAGTCAGCGCCGCCGAGCACCAGAACCCACCTGGGACCCGGCCACCCAGATCACCGTGGACCACCGCAGCCCGGTCCCGCTCTACTACCAGGTCGCCAGCCAGATCGAGGAGGCCATCGACTCCGGAGCGCTCCCGGTCGGTGCGCGCCTGGACAACGAGATCGAGCTGGCCGCCCGCCTCGGCCTGTCCCGGCCGACCATCCGGCAGGCGATCGGTTCCCTGGTGGACAAGGGGCTGGTGGTGCGCAAGCGCGGCGCCGGCACCCAGGTGGTGTTCAACCGGGTCAAGCGCTCGCTGGAGCTGAGCAGCCTCTTCGACGACCTCAGTCGGGCCGACCAGCAGCCCAGCACGAAGGTCCTGGTCAACGAGGTGATCACGCCCTCCCCCGAGGTCGCGCACCTCCTCGGGATCGCGGAGGAAGGCCAGGTGCTGCACCTGGAGCGGGTCCGCTTCGCCCGCGGCGAACCGATCGCCCGGATGCGCAACTACCTGCCCGCCGGCCTGATCGAACCGACCAGCGAGCAGCTCGAGGAGCGCGGGCTCTACCAGCTGCTGCGCTCCGCGGGGGTGCAGCTGCACGCGGCGCAGCAGTCGATCGGCGCGCGGGTCGCCGAGGAGGACGACGCCGAACTGCTCGACGAGCCGGTGGGGGCGCCGCTGCTGACCATGCAGCGCACCACCTACGACCAGTCCGGCACGGTCGTCGAGTACGGCACCCACGTCTACCGCGCCTCCCGCTACACCTTCGACCTCTCCCTCCGCGGCGACGCCTGATCGCCCCGGGGCGTTCGGCCGGAGGGGCCGCGAGCACATCAGCGGATGGTGCTGCCCTCGAGCGCCCTCCGCTGCCTGATTGACCGCTTCCGGTGACGGGAGCGCATCGCTACCCAGTGCGAGTTCGTGCTTGACTCCGCATTTTTGTCCGTACAAACTGACAAAGCTGTCGCGTCGATGGAGCGTCCCGCCAGCACCACCCCGCCAGGGGAGCGGTGGTGCTCGAGCCGAAGACCGGCGCTCCCGCGACGACACCGCCGGACCGCGCCCAGGAGGAACGCGATGGTGAAGATCGCCCTCGACCCCACCCCGTACCACGCCACCCACGACTTCCTCGACTTCTTCGACGCCGCTGCTGCCGCCGGCTACGAGTGGATCCAGCTGACCCCGCACCCGGACTTCATCCCGTTCTTCTCCCACCCGCGCGTCGACGCCGCGTACCTGGCCAAGGTCAAGAAGCGGGCCGCGGACGCCGGGGTGGGGATCTGCTCGCTGCTCCCGGTGCAGCGCGTGTCCTGGCCGGACGAGCTGCCCCGCGAGGCCGCGGTGCGCAACTGGAAACGCATCATCGAGATCGCCCAAGAGCTGGACGTTCCGATGATCAACACCGAGTTCTCCGGCCGCCCGGAACGGGCCGAGGAATCCGAGGCCGGTTTCTACCGCTCGATGGAGGAACTGCTGCCGCTCATCGAGCGGGCGGGCGTCCAGGTGAACTTCGACCCGCACCCGGACGACTTCGTCGAGGACGCGCTGGAGGCCTGGCGCATCATCCGCGGCCTGGACAACCCCGCGATCGGTTTCGTGTACGTGGCCAGCCACACCTTCCACTACGGCGACCGCGCCACCACGCTGCTGCCCGAGCTGGGGGGTCGATTGGGCGCCGTCTACACCGCGGACACCATGGACCACCGCCGGTCCCACGGGTTGCGCTACATCACCAACCCGCCCGGCAGTCCGGCCCGCGTGCACCAGCACCTCAAGATCGGCGACGGCGACGTGGACTGGGCCGAACTGTTCACCGCGCTCGCGAAAACCGGCTTCCTGGCGCGAGAAGACGCGATCATCTGCTCGAACGTCTTCGCTGAGAACGAGTCCGCCGACGAGACCTCCCGGTACCAGCTGGCCAAGATCCGCGAGCTCATCGCCGCCGCGAGCTGAGCTCCCGACGGCACCAGCGCGGAACCGCTGCGCCAACGACGATTAGGTCCTCAGTGGACATGAAGATGCGGCGCGGGTGTTCGACGTCCTGTTGGTGCGGAAAACCCTGTGCCGCAATCACTTTCCTTTTGGTCGAGTCAATCTTTCTCTCACTCAGTATTTTCGGACGGATCTACGTCGAAAACCTTTGTGGTTCCGCGAAAACTTCCATCTTCGATGCTGTGAGAACTCAGCGGATCAATCCGCTGGTTTCGGAGTCCAGACGGTGGCCTCGCCGCGGAAGGTCGGCGCGTAGGTCGGCGGGTCGATGTCGTCGATGCGAGCGCGGACGACACGGCCTTGATCGGTGACCACGCACACCGCGGTCCCCGGCCGCAGCACGTCTTCGATGTCCACTCCGATCTCGTCGTGCAGCACGCCCGGTATCTCGGGGTGCGTTGCAGCGCGGTGGCATTCGGTCGGGGTGAGGAACGCGCCTGGTTCCACCACCGCCACGGCGCTCCCTGCACGGCCGCTGAACCAGTCCTCTATGCAATGGTCTCCGTAGTAGGCGAGGTCCGGCAGACCCGGCGCGGTCTGCGGATGCGCCCCGGTGTTGTCCCAGTCGATCTCGTGCGGCTCGCAGTGGAGCGCGTTGACGCCCCAGGGCACGATCTCCGGCGGGTAGTAGGCGGCGGCCGGTGCCCGCAAGTGCGCAGGGGTGGTGTCCTCCGGCTCCGGCTCGCTCGAGCAACCCAGGGCAAGTGCGGCCAGGACCAGGAAGCCGAGCACCGCGGCTGAAAGTCGCGACATCACTTCGGGATCCAGATCTTGGCCGTGCCGCGGAACGACGGGGAGCCGATGTTGGAGAGCGTGATCACCTCGTCGATCTCCGCTCTCACCACGCGTCCCTGGTCGGTCACGATGCAGATCGCGGCGCCGGGAACGAGTCCGAGTTCTTCGAGGTCCCTGTTGTTGACCCATATGGGCAGTGCCCCGGCCATCGCCGCGCTGCGGCAGGTCATCACGTCCGTGGCGGTGCCTGGTGGCACGAGGCTGCCGTGCGTCGCGTGGAACGACGGGGGCGAGCAATCGCTCGTGCCGTACGAGAAGTCTGCTTCACCCGGATCTGCCGCGGGGGAGCTGCCGAGGGCGTCCCAGTTGATCTTGTGGGTCTGGAAGCACGCCGTGTCGCTCACGCTCCACAGGACTTCTTCCGGCTCGCCGAACTGGAGCTGCGCGGCAGGGGCGGTGGAGGCCGAGGGTTGCGCGACCATCGCGGGGTCCTCGGACGGTGGCGCCGTCAGCTCAGGGGACGGTGCGGCGGGACTGGCCTTCTGATCAGCGCTGCCGGTGATGCGGTCCAGCACGCTGAACCCGTCGGCCAGGAAGCCGACGACCCCGACTGCCACGACGCAGACCGTTCCGACCACGCTCGCGACCTTGCTCTTGTTTTCCATCCGACATCCTGTGCCGCGATGTTGTCACCTGATGTGCACATATTGCCACGCAGAGATCATCGCGAGGATCTTTTCCGGAAGATCACCCGCTCAGGGTTTCCGGCCGACGCCGCCGATGTGCATGGAGTGCACCGGGTTGTCCGGCTCGGGCAGGTCCGGCCCCGGCCGCCACTGGTTGTGCGGTACGAGTCCGGGTTCGACCAGTTCAAGGCCGTCGAAGTAGCGGATCTGCTCGTCCCAGGTGCGGAAGCACCGGCTGCCCAGGCCCTGCTCGGCGAACACCCGGTTCAGGGCTTTGGCGCGCGGTTCGCCGTCGTCGCAGGTGTTGGACACCAGCAGGTACCCGCCGGAGGGCAGTCGGTCGCGGATGTCGGCGGCCACGCCCTCGGGGTCCTCCTCGTCCTCCAGGTGCATCAGGACGCCGCCCAGCAGCACGGCGAACGGCTCCGACCGGTCGATCAGCCGCTCGGTTTCCGGGTGCGAGAAGATCACGTCCGGTTCGCGCAGGTCAGCGCGCAGGAACGCGGTCCGGTCGTTGGTCGCCAGCAGGGCGCGGCCGTGGGCGAGCACGATCGGGTCGTTGTCCACGTAGACGACGCGCGTCTCGGGGGCGATCTCCTGCGCGATCTCGTGCACGTTGCCGGCGGTGGGCAGTCCGGACCCGATGTCGATGATCTGCCGGATGCCCGCTTCGCCCACCAGGTAGCGCACGGCCTGCCGCAGGAAGTGCCGGTTCGCCTTGGCCAGTAGCATGGTTTCCGGAACCACCGCCATCATCTCCTCGGCCGCGGCCCGGTCCACCGCGAAGTTGTCCTTGCCGCCGAGGGCGAAGTCGTAGATGCGGGCGATGGAAACCGTCTCGGTGTCGATCTCCACGGGCGCGTGGTCCTCTCCGGCATCGGAGCTGATCGAACGTTCCGGCTCCGGGAGTTCCGCCATGGTGCCGTCCCTTCGCGCACGGTTCCAAGATCGCCCCAACGTACAACACGAACCCGACGGCGATCGCCCTTTTCGATGGGATCGCTCCCGGTGGTCCACCCGTTCTCCGCAGCGGAATCCGCCGTGGGAAGCAGGGAGTGCGGAGAACTCGCCAGCGAGGCCAGGACGAGTTGGGCATCGACCTGTCCCCGGGAACGCCTTGTTCGGCGCCCGGTGCGAACGATGTCCTCAGTGGACGAAGAATCCGCCGGTGCTCCTGCCGCGCTAGGGAATGCGGAACCCCCGGAAGGTCACCGTCGTGCGGATCTTGAAGCCCAGCTTCTCGTAGAGCTCGAGAGCCCCGGTGTTGGACTCGATCACGTGCAGGAAGGGCTGGTCACCGCGGTCGAGGACGCGCTTGACGAGCGCGCGGATCAGCCGGGAGGCGTGCCCCCGCCCGCGCGCCTCGGGGGCGGTGCACACCGCGCTGATCTCGGTCCACCCCGGCGGCCGCAGCCGTTCACCCGCCATCGCCACCAGCGCACCGCCCTCCCGAACACCGAGGTAGGTGCCGAGCTCGTGGGTGCGCGACCAGAACGGGCCCGGGCGGGTCCGCTCGGCGAGGTCGAGCATCTCCGGGGCGCTGTCCGCGCCGAGTTCGACCACGCCGTCCTCGGGGTCGGCGGGCCGGTCTCCGCACCAGACCATCTGGTACCCGTCGATGGTGAAGACCGGCTCCCAATCCGGCGGCGGGGTCGCCGGGTTGCTGAACATGTCGGCGAGCGCGCCCCGACCGAGCAGCCGGGCGAGGTCGGCCCACTCCTGCGGTCCCGGATCGAGGGTGACCGCGGAGAACGTCGCCACCTCCGGCTGGTAGGTGGCGACCCGGCCCAGCCGGCGAGCCAGGTGCGCGTGGTGACCGCGCAGCGACGCCCCCACCGGGTCGTCGAGCGGGCTGGTGTCGCGGTCGATCATCGTCTGGGCCTCTCCTGCTGCTCGGATCCGGCTGCCATTCTCCAGGCCGGCGCCGCAGCTGCTTCGACGCGGGGCCGGCACGCTGTGGAGCACGTGCCGATCCGCGCACTGGTGTTCAGCGAGCGGAACTCCGGGGCCGCCGGTGTGGTCAGCTGATGCGAGGAATCACTCCGGAGCTCCGTTCTTCCGGGCGGTGACGAGCGCGAAGGTCAGGAGTTCGCCGCGGTCGGCGTCGAGCATGGGGATCGTGTCCCGAGACCCTCGTCTGACGAGCTCGTCCGAGGAGTGCTCGGCGCAGACCTCGCACCACAGCTTCCAGTCGAGCCAACCATCGGGTTGTGCCCGGCTCGCAGCGACCTCGACCAGTCCGGTCTGCTCCCACTGGAAACGCCACCACTCGGGCGTGTGGAAGGACAGGGCCTCCCACCCCACCCCGGATCGCAGATGCGCCGGGATGCCACCGAGCTCGCGCAGCTCGCGGTGCAGCGACGGCACGGCGATCGCCAGCTGACCACCTGTTTTGAGGAACTTGCTGAGGTATCCGAGGTAGAGGTCGTCGGTGCCGAAGTAGTGGTAGCTGTCCACGGACACGATCGCGTCGAATTGCTCCGGCTCGAACGGCAAGTCGTGCGCTTCGGCGCGCACGGCGTGGACCTGGTGGCCGACGCCTGCCCGATCGAATCGCGCGGCGTTGTCCTCGGCCGGGATCCACAGCTCCGAGGCCCACACTTCGACGTCGTAATCGCGCGCGAGGAAGATCGAGGTCATGCCCAGGCCGCACCCGAGATCGAGGACCTTCATCCCGGGGCGGAAGGTGCAGTCCTGGCTGAGGTCTTCGAGCAGCCACAGCGGGTTCGGACCCATGCAGTTGTCGACCATCCACTGCGGATCGTACTTCGACGAACGCGGGTACTTGTCGGGTCTGACGAGGGCGTCCAGCGAAATCACGGCACCTCTGTACCAATCCGCCCCACGAGTCGCCAACGGAATTTCTCCGGCAGGGCTGCGGAAACTCGTGGGCGAACGACCTGCGGTGCATTCACCGGCCGCAGCGGAACCCCGCTGAACGCGACCGGGCTGTCGAAGTGAGCCTCAGGCGCAGCCGCAGGAGTTGCGGTGCACCAGCCGGGAGGGCAGCCGGTGGGTTTCGGGTTCGGCGTCCCGGTCGGCCAGGCGGCGCAGCAGCAGTCGTGCCGCGGTCCGGCCGATCTCCTCGCAGGGCTGGGCGATGACGGTCAGGCGCGGGGAGAAGCAGTCCGCCCACGGGAAGTCGTCGAAGCCGACCAGCGCGATGTCGTCGGGGACGCGGAGCCCGGCGGTGTGCAGCGCCTGCATCACGCCGATCGTCATGCTGTTGTTGGCCGCGATGATCGCGGTCGGCCGCTCGGGGAGCTCGAGCAGGCGTTCCGCTGCGCAGGCGGCGGACTCGGTTTCGGAGCGGCCTTCCACGAGCAGCTCGGGGTCGAAGTCGAGCCCGTTGCGCTGCAGGGCTTCCCGGTATCCCTGCAGCCGTTCCTCGGTGGTCGACAGGCCGCTGAGCCCGGAGACCATCGCGATGCGCGTGTGCCCGAGCTCGGCGAAGTGGTCGACCAGGCGGGCGGTGGGCTCGGCGTTCTCGGGACCGACCTGGTCGTAGCGGTCGTCGATGAGGCGGTCGGCGAGCACCACGGGAACCGACTGGTCCCGCAGGTACTTCAGCGCCTCGCCGGCGTCGGCCGAGGGCGCCAGGACCATGCCGTCGACCCGGCGTTCGTGCATGTTCCGCACGACGGTGAGCTCGTGCTCGGCGTCGTCGCGGGAGTCGGCCAGCAGCAGCGTGTACCCGGCGCGCACCGCCTCGGACTCGATGCCCTGCAGCACCTGGCCGAAGTAGGGGTTGGAGATGGCGGACATCACCACCGCGATCGTGCGGGTGCTGGCGGTGGCCAGGGAGCGGGCGAGGGTGTTCGGGCTGTAGTTGGTGGCCTTGATGGCGGCTTCGACCGCTCTGCGGGTTTCCTCGCGCACCGCCCGGGTGCCGTTGATGACGTGCGAGACCGTCGCCGTGGACACCCCGGCCAACCGCGCCACGTCGGCAAGCGTTGCCATCGCCGTCACACCCCTTTGTGCTGATCGGTTGCCGAAACGATATCAGGCAAGCGCTTGCGCAAGCGCTTAACCGCGTTTTACGGTGCCGACCACTCAAAGACGAGTTCGCGCCCGCGGGCGCACGGCACCGACCCGGTGACGGGTCTGGAAAGGCACACGCAGTCATGAGCACATCGCACTCGGGCACCGCCCCGGAGGAAGCGGCCGTGAAGACCCGCGGCCGCAGCGGCGCGATCTTCGGCGCCTCGGCCATCGCCGCGCTCGGAGGTCTCCTCTTCGGCTACGACACCGGCGTCATCTCCGCGGCCCTGCTCTACATCGCCCCGGAGTTCGCGCTGTCCGACGGCATGAAGCAGATCGTCGTCGCCTCCCTGCTGCTGGGGGCGATCGCCGGTTCGATCGGCGCCGGTCCGGTGGTGGACCGCATCGGCCGCAAGGTCACCCTCGTCCTGCTGTCAGCGGTGTTCACCCTCGGGGCGCTGCTGTCGGCCGCCGCGCCCAACACCGAGGTCCTCATCGGCGCACGCGTGCTGCTCGGCCTGGCCATCGGTGGGTCCTCGCTGGTCGTGCCCACCTACATCGCCGAGATCGCACCCCCTGCGCTGCGCGGGCGACTGGTGTCGATGAACCAGCTGATGATCACCATCGGCATCTTCGCCTCCTACATCGTCGGCTACGCCTTCTCCTCCAGCGGCGGCTGGCGCTGGATGGTCGGCTTGGCCGTGCTGCCCTCGCTGCTGATGCTCGCGGGCCTGTTCGCGCTCGGGGAGAGCCCGCGGTGGCTGCTGGCGCGCGGCCGGACCGAAGACGCCCGCAAGGCCCTGCTGCGGACGCACTCGCCGGAAGACGCCGATGCGGCGCTGGACGAGCTCTCCACGGCCATGCGGGAGGAGAGCCGCTTCAGCTACCGCGACCTGCTCAGCCCGAAGCTGCGGCCCGCGGTGCTGCTCGGCTTCGCCGTCGCCGCCACCAACCAGCTCGTCGGCGTCAACGCCGTCATCTACTACGCGCCCACCATCCTCCAGCAGGCGGGCATGGGAGATTCCGCGGCGATCCTGTCCTCGGTCGGCATCGGCGCCGTCAACATGATCTTCACCGTGATCGCGCTGCTGTTCATCGACAAGGTCGGCCGCCGGCCGCTGCTGCTGGGCGGCACCAGCGTGGTCATCGCGGTGCTGTTCGGCCTGGGCGCGCTCTACCTGCTGCCCAGCGTCGAAGGGCTCGGCCTGCTGCTCACCCTCGGCCTGATGCTCTACGAGGCCGCGTTCGCCGCCAGCCTCGGCCTGGCCATCTGGTTGATCAACAGCGAGGTGTTCCCGACCGCGGTGCGCGGCAAGGCCTCCAGCGTCGGCACCGTCACGCACTGGGGTCTGGACTTCCTCATCTCGATCTCCGTGCTGACGCTGATCAACGCCCTGACCCCCACCGGGCTGTTCTGGCTCTACGGCGTGTTCGGCGTGATCGGCCTGGTCTACCTGTACCGGAAGCTGCCGGAGACCAAGAACCGGACCCTGGAGGACATCGAGTCCTCCCTGCGCGGTGAGGTCAAGGCATGAGCCCGGTGGAGCACTCCGGAGACTTCGCGGACCTGGTCCGGCGGGCCAAGTCCCTGGCCGAGTCGGGACGCCGGCGCATCCTCGGCATCGCCGGCGCCCCCGGGGCCGGCAAGGGCACCGTGGCGGAGAAGCTGCTCAGCGAGCTGGGGTCGTCGGCGGTCGTGGTGCCCATGGACGGCTTCCACCTCGCCGGGGCCGAACTGCGCCGCCTCGGCCGGCAGGACCGCAAGGGAGCCCCGGACACCTTCGACGCCGCCGGGTACGTGGCGCTGCTGCGCCGGCTCCGCGACCCCGACGAGCACACGGTCTACGCGCCGCAGTTCCACCGCGAGGTCGAGGAGTCCTACGCCGCCGAGATCCCGGTCCCGCCCGAGGTGCCGCTGGTGATCACCGAAGGCAACTACCTGCTGCTCGACCAGGGGCCGTGGCGGCACGTGCGCGGGCTGCTCGACGAGGCGTGGTTCCTCGCCCCGCCCGAGGACGACCGCGAAGCCCGCTTGGTCCAGCGCCACATCGACTACGGCAAAACCCCCGAGCAGGCGCGGGAGTGGGTGCGGCGCAGCGACGCCCGCAACGCCGAGCTCGTCGCCCCGACCCGGGCCCGCGCCGACCTCGTCATCACCGCCGATCCGGCGTGAGACGAGGAAGTCCACTGCGGACCGTGGTGCTGGCTGCGCGGTGAGCGGGCCGTTGGAGCATCGATGAGTCGTCGGCTGGCCGGTTCTGCTGGACTGGCCAGCCGAACTTGTTTGGGAGCCGCACGCCCGGTGTCATCCGGTCGAGGGAACGCGCTGCTCCATGCGAGCGGGAGATCACTTGTTCGGCCCCGGGCGGAGGTGGCGCGCGCCCAGGGTCGCCAGACCGCAGGAGCCGGATACCACCAACGGGGGTGCGTTCGATGAGGAATCGACGATGGTGCGCAGTGGCCGCCGCGATCGCCACCGCGGGGCTCGCGCTGAGCACGCCGACGACCGCCCAGGCGGCCCCGGCGGATTCGAAGCCGATGCTGCTGGTGCACGGCTACAACTCCGAGCCACCGACCCACTGCAACAGCTCGACGTGGGACGAAGCCCTGGAGTACTACCAGGAAGCCGGGGGCAGGGACCGCTCCTCGATGCGCACGATCGGCTACTACGCCGGCGATGCGGAGCACTGCGACGACGTGATCGGTGACGGCAAGGCCACCCCGAACCGGCCCATCCAGGACATCGCCCGGGACTTCGCCTGGTACATCTACGAGAACTACACCCGCAAGGGGCAGGAGGTGGACATCGTCGCCCACTCGATGGGCGGCCTGATCACCCGCGTCGCGGTGCTGGGCACCCGGGAGGGCTGGAGCGAGTTCCCGCCCATCGTGGCCGTGGACGACATCGTCACGCTCGGCACCCCGCACCAGGGCGTGGACAACGGGTGCAGCGACCCCGACGCCGACCCGGAGGACCGGTGCACCACGCAGCTGCACCAGATGACCCCGGCCCGCGAAGGCGGATCGGGGTTCATCGAGAAGCTGCACGAGTCCGCCCCGGGCCGCGCTGACCGCGGGCTCGACGACCCGTGGGCGGCCGGGATCGACTGGAGCCTCGTCGGGTCCACACAGGACACAACGGTGTCCTACGAATCCGCCATCGACAAGGGCTACTTCGCCCACCAGAAGTACGGGTTCGACGAGGACCTCAACGGAAACGGCACCGCCGACTGCTCGCAACCCGCCGAGGTCGACCACAGAAAGCTGCGCCAGCTCACCGGCGGCGGTTTCTGCCTGCGCTACTGGCACCACGGCCCCGACGGGGGACCCTACACCACCGAGAACGGCTGGTCACCGCTGAAGGTCGCCTTCAAAGCCGTCACTCACAAGGGCGATGACCTGCCCCGATGATCCGGAGAACGGTTCGAGCCCCGCGGCCGCTCCGTCGTGGTGGCGCCCCCGGTCGTGGGGCTCGGGCTGGTCACTCGACCAGCCCGGGGGAGGGGTCGAAGTTGACCGCGAACACCGCGCTGACCGAACGACCAGCGCGCGACATCTTGGTGCGGCCTGCGAGGAAGCAGGGCTGGATCCTGCTGGGGCGGTTCTCGTCCGGCTGGGTTCCAACGCCGTGTTCCGGCTGGCGGATCCCGTGATCGCCCGCATCTCCCGCGATGGTGGGACGCTCGAGAACGCTCGCTTGCAGATCGAGGTGGCGCGCTGGCTCGACGACGTCGAGTACCTCCGCGCGCGGATCGATTCGCTGCGAACGGCTTGTGCGGACCTCGGGTTCGCTCTCGAGCCGGAGGTCGTGCGGTGACGCGAACGTGGGCAACGTGGTCCTGGATCGGGAGGGAAACCTCGTTCTCATCGACCTCGACAGCTTCTGCGCAGGGCCGCGGGAGTGGGACTTGGTGCAAACCGCCCCGTTCCACGAGCGCTTCGGCTGGCGCACGGACGAAGAGCATCGGGAGTTCGTCGATGCGTACGGCTTCGACATCATGACCTGGAGCGGGTACCCCGTGTTCGCTGATCACCGCGAGATCGCCATGACGCTGTGGCTCTGCGGGAATCCGGGAGCGACCACCGGGCAGCTGCCGAAGTCCGCAAGCGGGTGGAGTCGCTCAGGACGGGGAGCAGCCGCCGGAATTGGAGCCCCTTTCTAGAACCCCTGCGCCCGACATCGAACTCAACACCAACGCGGGCAACCTGGTGCTGCTGCGCCGTGGTGGGGATTGGTTCGAAGGGAACTCCACCGGGGGCGAGCCGCGGGTGAACCGGGATGGTCCCGCCTCGGCGTGACCGTCACCCCGGGCGGGCAGTGGGGGTGGCTCGACGACCCGCACAGCGAGCACCGGTGGCGCCTGTCGTGATCCAACGGCCCTGCTGCGGTCGATCCGGGAGCGTTCCACGATGACCGTCTCCCGGGGATGTTTTGCTGCGCAGAACGACGCTTTCGCTTCGGGCGACCAGGGGTGGAGGCGGCCTGTTCGCCGTGGGGTCTTCGGCCCGGTTCCGGTGGGAATCAACCGAGGTTCGAGCGAAATCGACCGACAGTTTTCCGTGGAGCTGCGGTGGTTCGTTCGGAGAACCAGGACTCCTTTCCGATTCTTTCCGCGATCAATTCAATCCCCGTTCTAGTCCGGTCGAGTGGCGTGTTCGCCAATGCGTCGCAATGCTGTCGACATCGAGCGTGATCGAGTGGTGCGGCGGGCATGGGAATGCGTGGTTCAGCGCCGGTTCTCCACGTTCGTGGACTCACCGTCGAGTACACGACGATGTCTGATCCTGCCAGGTCAGGAGGGGTTTCTCGGTGTCGTGCAACGTGATTCGGCCGCTCGGCGCGCTCGATCATGATTCGTTACGAACATTTTTGTTTTTGGAATCGGGAAAGATCGATTGGCGGTACAGCTGATGCTCTGAATAGCTAGCCTCGACCTATGAAGTTGCCCGGTTTGGAGGCGGTCAGCTGGATCGCTGCGATCGTCGGCCTTCCCTTGACCACCTGGCTCGGGCTGCGGCAATTGAAGGTGTCGCAGTCCACGGCGACTTTTGCCTCGCTATCCGTCTTCCTCTTGGTCGTGTTGCTGAGTTACGCCTTTCCCAGCACCGAAGAGGAAGAGAACCCCGAAGACCCGTCTGCGCCGCCGAGCGGGCAAGCTTTGCCACCGGGTGAGCAGGACACGCAGACGCGCGATCCGGGCACGCCGACGAGCGACCAGGACGCGCCGTCGACTCCCCTGTGCCGGAGCGACTACGTGGCGACCCCGCACGCCCCGGTCGAGGTGAAGCCGTGCATCGCCTTGGTCGATGACCAGTTGGAGATCAGCACCGAGGTCGTCTCCGAGGAACCGGCCGAGGTGGTGGTGTGGGTGTGGCTCTACGACCCCGGTGCGCAATACCGGTCCGACCAGTCGCTGCGCCGCTGTGAGATCACCTTCACCGCTGCCAACCAGACCAAGTGGTGCAGGGATGTGGTGACTCCAGATCAACCCGGCCGGTACGTGACCGCGACGACCACCCAATACGCCGATCGAGCTGGGGAGGAGCCCCGAGAGTGGGACAAGCCGCCGACCGAGTTCACCGGCACCCAGAGCGGCACCGCCATCCGCTGGCCCTCGTAGTGGGGGAGTGATCCAGGAGGCGCGGAGAAGTGCTGACGCCGAGCCGGGCATCAGCGCGCTTGCCGATGGGCGTGGCCGCGAGCCCGCCTGGTTCGGGTGAATCGCCTTCCACGACAGGATCCCCACGGGTTCGGGCGGGCGGCGAGGCAGTGGCGGAATTCGTCGTGCCGGTTGGAGTGCCGTTGTCCCAGGCATCGCGAACGCGCATCTGGAGCGTGGAGCGCGTCCAGGGTTGGTGAGCACGACGACATCGCGCGCGCTTTCCGCTTTCCGGGCAGCAATCCTGGAGTTGGCAGGAGGCCGCGGATACCGTTGCGGAATCTCTTGCCGTCTACTTCGGACTAATTCGGGTGAGTGGTATCCACCCCGCGTGTTTCGGGAGGTCGCCTTCCACAGCGGATCGACTCCGCTGATCGGGGCGGATGGCAGAACTGCGGTGGAATCCGTTGCGCCTGCCGGGAAACGTCCCACGGGGTGTGGTGAGTGACGGCTGAGCGGTGGCAGCGGCGGGTGAGCACCTCCACGACGCCTGGGTGGTCGCCGATGGGGTCTGCGACTCCGGCTACCGGTAGTTCCGCCAGGCGCCGGTGGAAAACCCCGGAGCCAGCAGGTGGGGCGCGATGACGTCGCCGGGACGGCAGATCTCAGCGGTGTTCGGGCTCGCGGTGCTGACGTAGCTCGGGACCATTCGCTGCCCGCAGTGGAGGGGATTTTGGCGTCGACTCCTTACTTCACGCGGTAGGCGGAAAATCGCATCCCCTTTACGGAGGAATGCTCGATCAAACGGTTAGTATGTTGTTAGCTTTCTTTTTCGTTCATTCCGACTTCTAGCTGAATCTTCAGACACTGGCAGCGCGGTTCGCGATCATCGTTCACGTGACGAAGGGGATGCGGGCGGTGATCGCCATGGGATGTCTGCTGACGACAGGTGTTGGCTTGATCATGTTCGTCAGCGGACTCGACAACGCTGACAAGCTTGGGAGCTCGATCGGTGGAGCTCTCAGCTTGCTGGGGCCCACTTTCTCAATCGTGGCGATCCTCCAAGCCCGGAAGGAGCAGTCGGAGACGCCGTCGAAGGCCGCATCGGATTCGAACTCCGCAGCTACCTCAGTCGAGGCTGGTGGGGCTTCTGGGGTTACGAACGCTACGGGCTTTGGTGCCACGGTCCACAGGTCGGCCGTGCAAAGCGGAACGGTCGGGGACGTCGCGATCGATCAAAGCATCATCGCCAGGGACAACGCGCGGGTCTACCTTCCATCGCCGCGTGAGGATTCCCTTCCACTGCCTCCCCCGAACGTTGAGCTGTGCCTAGGCCGCGATCAAGAGGTCACCGAGATCGTGTGCGCCTGGGCGGCTGGTCGGGCCGTAGCTGCGGTCGGTGGGCCAGGAATGGGCAAGTCGACGGTGCTCGGGTATGCGCTCAACCGCGACGCTATCAAGGACCGGTATGGAGAGCGTCGTTTCGTCGTCTCGTGCGATGGTGCGCGCTCGGCTGATGCCGTCATCGACAAGTTGGCGCAGACGCTCGGCATCGACTCGACTGGCGTTGACCTTCGGAATCGAGTGTTGAGGTTCGTGCACGAGAAGCCGTGCGTGCTCGTGCTGGACAACTTCGAAACCGTGCTCGACAACGACTACTCCGGTGCAGTCGAGCTGCTCCGGCAGGTTCGATCGGCCCCAGATCGGGTCGCAGTCGGAATCGGCTACCGGGGTAGTCAGCTTCCTCATGGCATCCCCAACATCGCGTCGGTCGTGCTCGGCCGGTTGCCCGATGACAGCGCGGCGGAGCTGTTTCAGACCACCGCAGGGAAGATGTTCGAGGAGAGCGAACTGACACCGCTGCTGCGGGAGTTGGACGGTGTTCCGCTGGCCATCGTGTTGTTGGCCTCGCTGGCAGGATCCGAGGACAACCTGGGCACGCTGCGCAAGGCATGGCAGGCCAAGCGCACGGACCTGCTCCAGCACGGAACGGATCGCGTGTCGAGCCTGCCGGTTTCGCTGGAGTTGTCATGGGACGCACTCAGCACCGATGCACAGGCCACACTGTCATTGGCGGCGGAACTACCCGACGGCTGGCCAGCGGGTGATTCAGGCGCGTACCTACCTGACGAGTTGACCTCCGGGGTGCCTGAACTGAGTCGCCGAGCGCTCCTGCACTTGGAGAACGATCGGCAGCGCTGCCTGGCGCCTGTGCGGCAGCACGTACGGACCCACCACCCAGCAGATGGAGAACACCTCCAACACCTCTACGAACGCGTTCGCGCGCTTTCCATGCGAGCCGGAAATGTGGGCGGGAGCGACGGCGCCGCTGCCGTCAGCGAGGTGATGCCGGAATTCACCAACGTGGTCGAGGTCGTGCGGAACCACCTCAACCAGGACCAGAGCTTCCTCGGCGTGATTCCCAGCCTGCTGGAGTTCCAACGCTTCAGCAGCATGGGAGACACCGAACTCGCGCACGTCGCGCTGGAATCAGCAGCGGAAACAGCGCTGAAGGCAGAAATCACCCTTGGGCTGGCCGACGTATACCGGGCTCGATCCGACAATCAGCAAGCGCGGGAACTATTTGAACAAGCGCAACCACTTTGCCAAATGGTTGGTGATGTGCTGGGGGAAGCACACTGCCTCCTCGATCTCGGCAGGATCTCGTTCCTCGAGTCGGACAATCAGCAGGCGCGAGAGCTGTTCGAACAGTCTCAGCGACTTTACCAAGGGGCTGGTGATGTGCTGGGCGAAGCACATTGCCTCCGCAATCTCGGCGAAATCGCGTTTCGTGAGTCGGATCATCGGCGAGCGCGGGAGTTGTTCGAACAGGCTCAGCGGTTTTACCAGCGAGTTGGCAGTGTGCTGGGTGAAGCCAATTGCCTTTTCGACCTCGGCAGGGTGGCGTTTCGCGAGTCGGACCACCGGCAGGCGCGGGAGCTATTTCAACAAGCCCAACCGCTCTACGAACGAAGTGGTGATCTCCATGCCCAAGCGATTAACCATGCGTGGTTAGCACTAGTGACCACGGGTGAGGAGCGGCTCGAGCACCGTTCGAGGATGGATGAGCTCGCCGACGCGCTTGGGATGGACGGCTTCCGAGAACACCTTCATGACATTGTGGATGACTGAATCCGCTCCTAGCAGCCACGAAACGCGGCCTGTGGGACACATCGATCACCGCCGATGTTGTTGCGGACCGTTGGTCCGTGCTCACGCATCCCTGTTCCGGAAGCCGCGATTTTGCCCGAGCCGGGCCAGTTTTCTCATTGCTCTTCAGCAGTGGGTGAGTTCGGGGCTGACGAGTCCCCCGGCGCGGGTCCATGGCTCCGCTTGTCGCGGATGAGCTGAACCGCTAGCAGAGCAGCATCGATTCGGCGTTCCCCCGAGTCGGACTTCGCCCGACTTCCGTGCAGTGCGCGGACAGCACCATCGATGCTGGTCCTCGCTGGCAGCGCGCTATCGGACCCCGCCTCGGCGTGAATGCCCGACCGGTGCCAGCGAAACCGCACGACTTCCGTGCTCGATCGCCTCGTCGCGGGCTTCCCGGTAGCGGCGGGCGAGCACGTCCACGACAGCTGGGTGGTCGCCGATGGGGGCGGCGACCCCGGCCGCCGGTAGTTCCGCCAGGCGCCGGTGGAACAGCCCCGGGGCCAGCAGGTAGGGCGCGATGACATCGCCGGGGCGGCAGACCTCGGCGGTGTTCGGGCTCGCGGTGCTGACGTAGCTCGGGACCAGCCGCTGCCCGCAGTGTCGGCCCAGCAGCCGCGCCGCGATGCGCACATCGGCCAGCGCGCGCTCGTCCGAAGAACCGGCGGCGGCGAACACCACCCTCGCCCCGGGCCGCCACCCGGCGGCGCGCAACCGCTTCAGCATCACCGCGGCCAGCTCCGGCGCCGGCCCGAGCGACCGGCCGACGACGACGTCCCGCCGCCCACTGGCGGCGACTTGCTCCGGGAGATCAGTGCGCACGTGGTACCCGGCGGCCAAGAACGCGGGCAGGGCGACCACCGGGCCGTCCAGCCCGCGCAGCGCCTCCACCACGGTCGGGCCGATGACGTCCACATAGGCCACGCGCACCGGCACCTCGAGCCGCGCGGCCGCCGCGGCGGCCAGCCGATCGATCACCCGGGGACCGCCCGGGTCGCGGGTGCCGTGCGCGACCAGCAGCAGCGACGGGCTCATGACCGCACGCACCTGGGAGCGTCCCGGACCGGTTCCAGCGGGAGCCGGTAGCCGCGCTTGATCACCGTCTGCACCAGCTCGGGAGCCCCCAACGCCGCCCGCAGCCGCGCCACCGCCTGCTCCACGGCGTGCTCGTCCCCCGAGCCCCCGGCGCGGCGCAGCGCCCGGCCCAGCTCCCGCCGCGGCACCACCCGCCCCGGCCGTTCGGCCAGCACACCCAGCAGCGTCCGGGCCTGCGGGGAAAGCGGTTTGAGCTCCCCGTCCACCACGGCCGCGTGCCCCCGCACCTGCAGCTCCCGACCCGCCACCGGCAGCGTCGGGGCGCGGCGGGGCAGCTCGTCGCACAACGTGTGCACCAGCGCGCCGAGCCGGAACCGCCGGGGAACCACCGCGGGCACCCCGTGGTCGGCCAGCGGCGCGTGCGCCACCGGACCGACGCAGGCGGCCAGCACCGGGCCGCGCAGCGCCGCCAACAGCTCCTCCCGGCACCGCAGCTCGTCAGCCAGGGACAACAACCCGACGGCTGCGGGCGCGCTGGTGAAGGTCACCGCGTCGACCTCCCGCGCGCACACCGACCGCACCAGGTCCTCCAGGGCGCTGGCGTCGGCGGGTGCGGTCCACCGGTAGACCGGCACCTCGACGACCTCGGCACCGGCGCAGCGCAGCGCGTCGACGAAGTCCGGCAGCGGCCGGCCGTGCAGCTGCACCGCCACCCGCACCCCGGTGAGGTCCTGCTCGAGCAGGTGCTCCAGCAGTTCCGCGGAGGACTCCGACCCGGGCGACCACGGGTCGGGCAGCCCGGCGGCGCGCACCGCCCCGCGCGCTTTCGGCCCGCGCGCGAGCAGCCGGGCCGGGCGCAGCGCGTCCAGCAGTTCCGCGCTGATGCCCCACCCGTCGGCGGCGTCGATCCAACCGCGGAAACCGATACCGGTGGTGGCCACCACCACGTCCGGGGGCTCCTCCAGGAAGCGGAGGCTGACGCGGTGCAGTTCGGCGTCGTCGGCCAGCGGCAGGATCCGCAGCGCCGGGCCGTGCACGACCCGCGCGCCGCGGTTGGCCAGCAGGGACCCGAGCTCGTCGGCCCGCCGGGCCGCGGTGACCGCGACGGTGTACCCAGCGAGTGCGTCGGTCACGGGAGGGCGACCTCCACCACGCCGTCCTCGCGGCGGCGGATCGGGTAGACCGGCAGCCGCACCGACGGGTCGTCCAGGCACTGCCCGGTGCGCAGCGAGAAGACCTGCTTGAGCATCGGCGAAGCGACCGTGGGTTCGCCGCCGCGGTCGCCGACGATGCCGCGGCTGATCACGCTCGCCCCGCAGAACGGGTCGATGTTGCCCACCGCGTGCAGCTGGTCGTCGTGGGTGCGGAACACCGCCACCGGCTGGTCCTTGACCAGCGCGGGCACCCCGTACTCGGGCGGCAGCGCGTCGAACTCGCAGATCGGTTCCCAGCTCATGAGGACACCTCCTGGGTCGCGAAGGTGGGCATCGGCAGCACCACCGGTTCGGGCCGGATCTGGCCGCGCTCCTCGACGAAGCGGATGGTCGGGTCCGGTGCCTCGGGGGCGTTGACGAAGGACACGAAGCGGGCCAGCTTGTCCGGGTCGTCCAGAACCGCGGCCCACTCGTCGGTGTAGCTGTCGACGTGGCGCTGCATGGCTTCTTCCAGCTCCGCGGCGATGCCGAGGGAGTCCTCGACGATGACCTCGCGCAGGTGGTCGAGGCCGCCGTCCAGCGACTCCAGCCACGCGGAGGTGCGCTGCAGCCGGTCCGCGGTGCGCACGTAGAACATCAGGAACCGGTCGATGAGCTGGATGAGCCGCTCGTCGTCCAAATCGGACGCCAGCAGTTCGGCGTGCCGCGGGTTGAACCCGCCGTTGCCGCCGACGTAGAGGTTCCAGCCCTTCTCGGTGGCGATCACGCCGAAGTCCTTGCCGCGCGCCTCGGCGCACTCGCGGGCGCACCCGGACACCCCGGCTTTGATCTTGTGCGGGGCCCGCAGGCCCCGGTAGCGGAGTTCCAGGCGGATGGCCATGCTGACCGAGTCCTGCACGCCGTAGCGGCACCAGTCGTTGCCGACGCAGGACTTCACGGTGCGCACCGCTTTGCCGTAGGCGTGTCCGGATTCGAACCCGGCGTCCACCAGGCGCCGCCAGATGCGCGGCAGCTGCTCCACCCGCGCGCCGAACAGGTCGATGCGCTGCCCACCGGTGATCTTGGTGTAGAGGCCGAACTCCTTGGCGACCTCGCCGAGCACGATCAGCTTGTCCGGGGTGATCTCGCCGCCGGGCACCCGGGGCACCACCGAGTAGGTGCCGTTGCGCTGCATGTTGGCCAGGAACCGGTCGTTGGTGTCCTGCAGCCCCGCCTGCTCGCCGTCGAGGACGTGCCCGTTGCCGAGGCTGGCGAGGATGGAGGCGACGGCGGGTTTGCAGATGTCGCAGCCGCGCCCGGTGCCGTGCTTGCCGATCAGTTCGGAGAACGAGCTGATCCCGGTGGCCCGCACGATCTCGAAGAGCTCGCTGCGCGAGTGCGGGAAGTGCTCGCACAGCGCCTTCGAGGTGGTCACCCCGCACTCGCCGAGCAGGGTTTTCAGCATCGGCACGCACGAGCCGCAGCTGGTGCCGGCCCGCGTGCAGGCCTTGATCCCCGGCACGTCGGTGAGCTGCTGCTCGGTGATCGCGGTGGTGATGTCCTGTTTGGTCACGTTGTTGCAGGAGCACACCGTGGCGTCGTCGGGCAGCGCCCCCGTGTCCACACCGGACCCCGCGGGCAGCAGCAGCTGCTCGGGAGGCGCGGGCAGTTCGCGGCCCACCAGCGGCCGCAGCGTCGAGTAGGCGCTGGCGTCGCCGACGAGGACCCCGCCGAGCAGCACCCGCGCGTCGTCGCTGAGCACGAGCTTGGCGTAGGTGCCGGCCGCGTTGTTGGCGTAGACGACCTCCAGCGCGCCCGGGGTCCGCCCGTGCGCGTCGCCGAAGCTGGCCACGTCGACGCCGATCAGCTTCAGCTTGGTGGACAGGTCGGCGCCGGGGAACGCTCCGTCGCCCAGCTCCAGCAGCTGGTCGGCGACCCCTTCGGCCATGCTGTAGCCGGGGGCGACCAGCCCGTAGCAGCGCCCGTTCACCGCGGCGCACTCGCCGACGGCCCAGATGCGTTCGTCGCTGGTGCGGCAGAACTCGTCGACCAGGAACCCGCCGCGTTCGCCGCGTTCCAGCCCGGCGATCTCGGCGAGCTCGTCGCGCGGCCGCACGCCCGCGGAGAACACCACCAGCTCGGTGTCGAGGACGGTGCCGTCGGCCAGCGCGATCGAGCGGACCCGGTCGTCGCCGTCGATGGATTCGATCGCCGCGCCGCAGTGCACGGTCAACCCGAGGTCGGTGACCAGCCGGTTGAGCACCTGGCCGCCGCCCTCGTCGACCTGCAGCGGCATCAGCCGCGGTGCCATCTCCACGACGTGGGTGCGCATCCCCAGCCGCCGCAGCGCCCCGGCCGCTTCCAGGCCGAGCAGCCCGCCGCCGATGACCACGCCCGGTGCGCCTTCGGTGGCGGCGGCGCGGATGGCGTCGAGGTCCTCGATGGTGCGGTAGACGAAGCAGCCGTCGAGGTCGCGGCCCGGCACCGGCGGCACGAACGGCCGCGACCCGGTGGCGAGCACCAGCGCGTCGTAGCCCACCGCGGTCCCGTCCGCTGCGGACACGATGCGGTTGGTGCGGTCGATGCCGGTCACCGCGGTGCCCAACCGCAGCTCGACCATCGGATCGTCCTGGAGGTCCTGACTTGTCAAGCTCAGGTCCTCGGCGCTCTTGCCGTCCAGATAGGACGAGAGCGCCACCCGGTCGTAGGCGGGGCGGGGTTCTTCGCCGAACACGACGATGCGCCACGCGTCGCTCGTGTCGCGCTGCCGGAGCACCTCGACCAACCGGTGCCCGACCATCCCGTGGCCGATGACGATGAGCGTGCGAGTCATGCCGCGCCCTCCTCCTCGTGTGCGGTTCGCTCGGCCAGGGCCGCGCAGAGGCGGGCGACGTCGTCGGAGCAGCCACCGCAGCCGGTGGTCGCCCGCGTCGCCAGGGCCAGTTCGCGGACCGAGCGCGCACCGCTCTCCCACGCGGTGCGCAGGGACTTCTTCGTGACGTTGTTGCAGCGGCAGATCACCGCGTCCTCGGGCAGCTCCACCGGCGCCCCGGGCACGGCCGCCGGGGTGCCCAGCAGCAGCGCGAGCCGGTCGCCGGGCAGCGGCCGGTCGCCGTCGTAGAGCTGGGTGACCGAGGCGGTGGCTTCCGGGAGCCCGAACAGCACCGCGCTGGTGATCCGCTCGTCCCGCAGCGCGACCTTCGCGTAGCGGCCCCGCGCCGGGTCGGACAGCGTGACGACCTCGGCGTCGGCGCTGTCCAGCTCGTCCGGTGCGCCGATCGACACCAGTTCGATGTCGCGCGCCTTGAGCCGGGTGACGGCCCGGGCCCCGGGGTACCGGGTGTCGGCGCCGCAGAGCAGCCCGGCGAGGGCGTCGGCCTGCTCCCAGGCGGGCCCGATGAGCCCCGGGGTGCGGCCGTGGTGCTCGGCGCAGTCGCCGATCGCGTGGATGCGCGGATCGCCGGTGCGCAGCCGGTCGTCGACCACGATCCCCCGCCGCACCCGCAGCCCGGCCCGCTCGGCGAGCGCGGTTTCCGGCACCACACCGGTGCAGGCGACCACCAGCTGCGCCGGCACCTCCGCGCCGTCGTCCAGCACCAGCGCCCCCGACCGGTAGGCGACCGCCTTGCGCCCCTGGTGCAGCGCGACACCGAGCTCGGTGAGCCGTTCGGCCAGCAGCCGCCCGCCGGTGGCGTCCAGCTGGCGGTCCATCGGGTGCGGCCGCGGGTGCACCACCGCCACCTGGCGGCCGCGCGACCGCAGCGCCAGCGCCGCCTCCACGCCGAGCACCCCGCCGCCCAGCACCACCACCGGGCCGGGAACCCGGGCGATGTGCTCGCAGTCGGCCACCGTGCGCAGCGGTCGGAGGCGGTCCGCCGGCAGGCCGGTGATCTCGGGCAGCCGCGCGCGGGCCCCGGTGGCCAGCACCAGGACGTCGTAGCCGACCTCCTCGCCGGTGCTGGTGCGCACCACCCGCCGGTCCCGGTCGATCCCGGTGGCGGCGACCCCCAGCCGCACCTCGGCGTCCACATCGGGCAGTCGCAGCGCCTCGGCGGGCAGCGACCGCGACAGCACCGACCCCAGCAGCACCCGGTTGTAGGCGGGGTGCGGCTCGTCGCCCAGCACCACGACGGGTCCGGTGTGGCCGCGCGCCCGCAGCCGCTCGACCAGCCGGTGGGCCGCGGGACCGTTGCCGACGATGACGACGCGCTTCACCGGGCCACCTCCTCCTGGGCGGGTTCGATCCGCACCGCGCTGACCTTGAACTCGGGCATCCGGCTGCGCGGGTCGAGCGCGCCACCGGTGAGCAGGTTCGCCCGGCCTTCACCGGGGAAGTGGAACGGCAGGAACACCGTGTCGGTGCGCATGGTGGCCACCACCCGCACCCGCGCCAGCGCGCTCCCGCGCGGCGAGGTCACCCGGGCCAGCGCACCGTCGGCGAGTCCCGCGCGTTCCGCGGTGTCCGGGTGGACCTCGACGAACACCTCGGGTGCGGCCTCGTTGAGCTCCTCGACCCGCCGGGTTTGCGCCCCCGACTGGTACTGCGCCAGCACGCGGCCGGTGGTGGCGGTCAGCGGGAACGCCGCCCGCGGGGTTTCGGCCGGCTCGCGGTGCTCCACCGGGGCGAACCGGGCGCGCCCGTCGGGGTGCGCGAAGGAGTCCAGGAACAGCCGCGGGGTGCCGGGGTGCGCGGTGTCCGGGCAAGGCCAGTGCAGGGCCTCGCCGGCGTCGAGCCGCTCGTAGCTGATCCCGGCGTAGTCCGCCCTGCCGCCGGCCGAAGCCCGGCGCAGCTCGTCGAACACCTCCCGCGGCCCGGTGGGGTAGCGGTGGCCGGGTTCGCCCAACCGCACCGCCAGGTCGTGCAGCACCTCCAGGTCGCTGCGCGCGTGCCCGGGCGGCACCCGCAGCCGGCGCCGCCGCAGCACCCGGCCTTCGAGGTTGGTCATGGTGCCTTCTTCTTCGGCCCACTGCGTGACCGGCAGCACCACGTCCGCCAGCTGCGCGGTCTCCGACGGCACGAAATCAGCCACCACCAGCAAGTCCAAACTGGACAACCGTTCGGTGGTGTGCGCGGCGTTGGGTGCGGAAACCACCGGGTTGGAGCCGAAAACGAGCAGCGCGCGCGGACCGTTCGGGGTGCCCAGCGCGTCCAGCAACTCGTACGCGCTGCGGCCCGGGCCGGGCAGCGATTCGGGCGCAACACCCCACACCCGGGCCACGTGCTCCCGCGCCGCCGGGTCCGTGATGGACCGGTACCCGGGCAGCTGGTCCGCCTTCTGGCCGTGCTCGCGCCCGCCCTGGCCGTTGCCCTGCCCGGTCAAGCAGCCGTAGCCGCGCCCCAACCGGCCCGGCAAGCCCAGGGCGAGCGCCAGGTTGATGAAACCCGCGACGGTGTCGGTGCCCTTGCTGTGCTGCTCGGCGCCGCGCCCGGTGAGCACGTACGCGCTGCCGGCCTCGGCGAGCATCCGCACCGCCCGGCGCTGCGCCGCCACCGGCACCCCGGTGACGCGCTCGACCCGCTCCGGCCACCAGGTCGCCGCCCGCTGCCAAGCCGCCTCGAAACCCGTGGTGCGGGCGGCGATGTAGTCGCCGTCGGTCCAGCCCTCCACCACCGCGATGTGCAGCAACCCCAGCGCCAGCGCCAGATCGGTGCCGGGCGCGGGCTGCAGGTGCAGCGCGGCGCGCTCGGCGGTGGCGCTGCGGCGCGGATCGACCACGACCAACTGCGCGCCCTGCAGGTGCTGCATCAGCGGCGGCATGGTCTCCGCCGGGTTGGCCCCGGCCAGCAGCACCGCGTCGGCGCCGTCGAGATCCGTGACCGGGAACGGCAACCCCCGGTCCAGGCCGAAAGCGGCGGTGCCGGCGGCCGCGGCCGAGGACATGCAGAACCGGCCGTTGTAGTCGATCTGGCTGGTGCCCAACGCGACCCGGGCGAACTTGCCCAGCAGGTAGGCCTTCTCGTTGGTCAACCCGCCGCCGCCGAACACGCCGACCGCGTCCGGCCCGTGCTCGTCGATGATGCGCTGGAGCCCGTCGGCCACGGTGCGCAGCGCGGTGTCCCAATCGACCGGCACGAGCTCCCCGCCCCGGCGCACCAGCGGGTGCCGCAACCGGTCCGGCACGTCCAGCAGGGTCGGTGCGGTCCAGCCCTTCTGGCACAACCCGCCCCGGTTGACCGGGAAATCCGTGGGCCGCACCGAGGTCCCGCGCCGCTCGCGGGTCAACCGGGTGCCGCACTGCAGAGCGCAATAAGGGCAGTGGGTGGTGACGGTCCGCAGCTCAGGCATTGACGACCTCCGGCTCGGCCGGGGCCGCGGCGGGCCTGCCCCGCAGGTAGATCGCCCAGGTGGCGATCGCGCAGAGCAGGTAGTAGCAGAGGAACACCACCAGCGCCGCGTCACCGCTGGCCGCCTCACCGCTGTAGGAGGCGCGGAAGGCCACGTTGATCCCCACCCCGCCGAGCGCACCGACCGCGCCCGCGATGCCGATCACCGCGCCCGACATCCGGCGGGCCCAGGCGAACACCGCAGTCGCCTCGACGCCGGCGGCCACCTCGCGCTCGGCCTCCCGGGTGAAGACCGCCGGGATCATCTTGTAGGTCGAGCCGTTGCCGACACCGGTCAGCACGAACAGCGCGATGAACACCGCGACATAGCCCGCGAAGGACCCCTGCGACGAGGCCAGCAGCAGCGCCGCGGTCCCGACCGCCATGCCCGCGAACGTCCACAGCGTCACCCGGCCACCGCCCCACCGGTCGGCCAACCAGCCGCCCAGCGGGCGGGCGAGCGAACCCAGCAGCGGGCCGAGGAAGGTCCAGGAGGCCGCCTGCAGCGGGGTGAAACCGAACTCGGTCTGCAGCACCAGGCCGAAGGCGAAGCTGTAGCCGATGAACGACCCGAAGGTGCCCACGTAGAGGGCCGACAGCCACCAGGTGTGCTTGTTCGCGGCGGCCTCGCGCAGCGCCCCGGGCCGGGTGCGCACCGCCGCCACGTTGTCCATGAACAGCGCCGCGCACAGCGCGGCCAGCACGATCAGCGGCAGGTAGAACCCGGCCACCAGGGCCGGGTGGGTGCCGCCCGCGAAAGCGATCACCAGCAGGCCGACGACCTGCACCGCAGCCACCCCGAGGTTGCCGCCGCCGGCGTTGAGCCCCAGCGCCCAACCCTGGTGGCGCTGCGGGAAGAAGGTGGTGATGTTGGTCATCGACGAGGAGAAGTTCCCGCCGCCGACGCCCGCGGTGGCGCCGATGAGCGCGAACACCCACAGCGGGGTGCCCGGCTGCTGCACGAACCAGCAGGCCAGCGCGGCGGGCACCAGCAGCACCGCGGTGCTGAAGATCGTCCAGTTCCGGCCGCCGAACCGGGTCACCGCTGCCGCGTACGGCAGCCGCAGCACCGAGCCCACCAGGTTCGGCGTGATCACCAGCAGGAACTTCTCGGCGGCGGTGAACGGCAGGCCGATCTCCGGTGACATGAACAGCACCAGGACCGACCAGATGCTCCACACCGAGAATCCGATGTGCTCGGAGAGGATCGAAACGACGAGGTTGCGCCGTGCCACCCGCTTGCCGGTGGACTCCCAGAACGCCGCGTCCTCGGGGTCCCAGTGCTCGATCCAGCGGGTTCTGCCTGCCGGTGCTCTCACGATCAACTCGGCTCCCTCCGTCGGCTGACCCGAACGTAGGGGCGAGGTGTTGCACCTGAGGTCACGTCGCGTTACCGCGGTGAGAACCAGCCTTCACGCGCCCGGTTCCCGCGGTGTGAGCGGGCGGTTGCGCCGCGGTTCGGGGGGACGGGGGAGTGGTCGAGCCACCGGCCGTTTCAGCGCGGGACGCGGCACCGCCGGCTCGCTGCTCGCGCGCGGTTCGCGGGTGGACACGCGAGGCCGTGCGCACGGATCGGGGCCAGCAGACCCGAGGTCCGCTGGCCCCGGTGGGCCGCTTCAGAGCAGCAGCGGGAGTTCGCGCACCCCGGTCATGGTCGGGGTGGGCATGAACTTCGGCGGCGCGCCCGGATCGGTCCGCAGGTTCGGGAACCGGTCCAGCAGGATGTTCAGGGCCACGCGGCCTTCCAGTCGCGCCAGCGGGGCGCCGAGGCAGAAGTGGATGCCCCGGCCGAAAGCGATGTGCGGGTTCGGTTTGCGGGTGATGTCGAAGATGTCCGGGTTCTGGAACTGCCGGGGATCGCGGTTGCCCGCCGCCACCCACACCAGCAGGAGCTGGTCGGCGGGGATGACGCGACCGCCCACTTCGGACTCCTTCCAGGTGGCCCGGGACACGGTGGCGAAGGGGCTCAGGAAGCGCAGCGATTCCTCGATGGCCTGGGGAACCAGGGACCGGTCCGCGCGCACCGCCGCTAACTGATCGGGGTGCGCGTCCAGGCACAGCACCGTGTTGCCCAGCAGCATCGTGGTGGTGATGTGCCCGGCGATGAGCAGCACCATCGCGAAGTTGACCACTTGGTCGTCGGTGAGCCGCTCTCCGTCCACTTCGGCCTCGACCAGCTTGGTCAGCAGGTCCTGCCGGGGCTGCTGCCGCCGCTCCTGGACGTGTTCCAGCAGGTAGTCGCGCAGGTGCTGGACCTGCTCCATCGCCCGCGCGATGTAGTCCTCCTGCTCCTCCGTGCGCTCCTTCAGCGAGAAGCCGCTGGAGGTGTCGAACATCGCGTCCACCCACTGCTTGAACAAATCCCGGTCGCTGCTCGGCACGCCCAGCAGCTCGGCGATCACGGTGACCGGCAGCGGGTAGGCGAGGTCCGCGACCAGCTCGGTCCGGTCGGTGACCGCGTCGAGCAGTTCGTGGGTCAGCTCGGCGATGCGCGGTTCGAGATCGGCGACGACCTTGGGCGTGAAGGCGTGGCTGACCAGCTTGCGGAGCTTGTTGTGCTCCGGCGGGTCCATCTGCACCAGGTTGCCCTCGGAGAGGACCTGCGGTGCCATGTCCGGGACCAGGCGCTGGGTGGCGGAGGAGAAGGTGGCGTGGTCGCTGAGGACCTGGACGATCTCGGGGTAGCCGTAGACGTTCCAGATCCCGCTCTTCTCGTCGTACTGCACGGGTTCGTCCGGGCGGATCCCGCGCAGCCAGAATTGAGCCTCGTTGATTCCCCAGGTGTCGGCGAGGGTTGTCATGTGCCGTCCCTTCCTCGTGGTGGTGGTGGAGCGGTGGGATCAGCCCCGCTCGTTCTCCGGGGCGGAGTAGATCCGCTCCCGGAAGACCGCGTTGAGCTCGTCGAACAGGTCCGCGATCTCGTTCGCCGCTGCGGTCAGCGATTCCGGATCGGGCTCGCCCTCCGGTTCGAAGGCGTGCCGGATGGTGTAGGCCAGGACGTCCGCCACCGACTCGTCGTCCAGCTGCGGCGTGCCGGCGTCGAGGGAATCGAGGGTGAAGAAGCCGAGGCTGGCCGCGTTGAGCGCGTACTCCAGGTGCGGGATGTCGTCGCGCACCAGGCCGTGCTCGGTGATCAGCGCGACGTACCGCTCGTGGATCTCCTGCTCCTTGGCGCGCACCGGCGAGTGCGCGAGGTTGCCGAGCAGTTCCGCGTCCGCGGTGACCGCCGCGCGCAGCAGCGGGTTGCGCTGGATGATGAAGAACGCGGTGCGCAGGTAGCGGTGCGGCTGGATCTCGCGCGGGTCCTGCCGCAGGCGCTCGGCCACCTCGGTGAGCATGCTCGTCGACGCGCGCAGCATGAGCGCTTCGAACAGCTCGGCCTTGGTGCGCCAGTGCAGGTAGACGGTGCCCTTGCCGACGCCCGCCCGGCGGGCGATGTCCTCGATCGTCACCTTGCGGTAGCCCAACCGGAGCATGAGCTCACCGGCTGCGTCGAGGATGCGGTCGGCTCGGTCGATGGGCTGCGGCACGGACACCTCCTGACTCTGTGACCAGATTTGAAATCTGGTCAAACGGTCACGGCAGACGGTAGACCTCCACTAACGCGGACGCAAGACCTCCGAAGGGGGCACGGGGGCGCTGCGAGCCGACCTTCACGTCGAAGCGGACTCGCGGTGGTGCGTGGGAGCCGCAGGGTGCCGAGGGCGGTGCTCCGCGCGGCGGAACCTCTCCGGATTCCGCTGTCGCGGTGATGGCGGTGGCATAGGAAGTGATCATGGGGTTGTTCCGCCGTTCGACTGGTGCGCCGCCGCCTGTGCGCATGCCGCTCGGGCTCAACGTCCTCCTGGTGCTCAGCGCGGCAGGGGGCTTCGCCGTCGTCTTCGGCTTGCTGCTGTGGTTGGGGCTCGGCCGGCCGAGCCTGCCCACGAGCGAGCAGTGGACGGTCAAGGACAGCTTCGACTTCGTCAAGATCGTGCTCGCCGTCGTCGGCGGCATCGGCGGTGTGGTGGCGCTAGTCGTGTCCTACCGCAAGCAGCGGCTCGGGGAGGCCGCTGAGGAGCGGGAAGATGCCCAGCTCTTCAACGAGACCTTCAACCAAGCTGCTGAGCAGCTCGGTTCGGCGGAGGCGCCGGTGCGGTTGGCCGGTATGTACACCTTGGAGCGGTTGGGGCAGAACACGCCTGAGCAGCAGCAAACCATCGCCAACGTGCTGTGCGCGTACCTGCGGATGCCCTACACCCCGCCCGTGGACGATCCTGCTGAAGAAGACCGGGAGGAGAACGAGCGGCGCAAGCAGGAACGCGAAGTCCGGCTGACCGCCCAGCGCATCTTGGCCAACAACCTCAGGCCCAAGAAGGGACAGGAGGATCGGCACTGGAAGGACATTCACCTCGATCTCACCGGTGCCACTCTGCTGGACTTCGACTTCAGCAGTTGCCAAGTTGACACCGCCCTCTTCAACGGGGCGCAGTTCAGCGGAGACGCTTTGTTCAATGAGGCGCTGTTTGGCGGCAATGCTCGGTTTGACAAGGCGCGGTTTGGTGGAAATACCTGGTTCGGTGAGGCGCGGTTCAACGGGGACGCCTGGTTTGGTGAGGCGCGGTTCAACGGGGGCGCCTGGTTTGGTGGGGTGCGGTTTAACGGAGACGTTTCGTTCGTCAGAAGTCAGGTGCGGATCGATGTTTCCGAGGATGTACTGAGCAAGCGAGTATGGCCTCGGGGCTATGTCGTCGAAGAGCTCTTGAGCGCGGAAGAAGAGCGGTTGGTGGAAGAAGAGTGGGTGTCTGACCGTGAAGGGGCATGGGGTTATTTGACACCCGTTGAGAGTGAAGAGAGTGACGATTTCGTGATTGACAGCCGCGAAGAACGGTGAGAAGAGCAGGAACTTCCGCGGTCCGTGGAACAACCAGGTTTGCGGTTTTGAATTCCTGCGGACGCGCCGGAGTTCCAGGGCGCATGGCCCGGACTTTGCTTGTCGGGTTGATTGCCGGCTGTTGCCCGTGGGTGTCTGGCTTCAGCGCCTTGTGCGCTGTCATTCCTCCTGGCGCCCTCAGGCGGCAAATTGTCCGGCCGCATCGTTGAGGGCTGCCCGTGGGTTGTGGTTCGCAAATGACCGCGCGCAGCTGATGATCACCATAGCCGTGAAGTCATTGCTAATGCGGAAAACGCGAACATAAGTCCACATTGGGCAAATGAGGATTATCGCGACGACTCCGCGGTCTCGGTCGAGGCCCTGCACCAGGTGATCAACCAGGTGTTGGACGGCCTGCGGGAACGCGCGCCCGCCACCATCCACCTGGACGAGGACTTCTTCTGAGTCCATCCCGCCGGACGCGGCTCACGACGCCCACGAGCAGCGGGAGTCGGAGCAGACGACGATTGGGCAGCTCTCCGGATCGTGGGGCAACCTCGTCCGGCTGCGCGAGAGCGGAGACGCCATCCTGCCCTGCGCGCTGGTGCGGATGCTGATCTCCTCGAAGCCCTGGGGCACCAAGTGAATTGACCCCAACACCTCGAGGGCTTTTCGCCGCAAAACCCTCCGGGCCACCGGGGGGGGGCGACGAACTCGAGGCGGCCCGCGGCTTCCGCGGTGGAGTTGTTGCGCGCTCACCACCGGCGCTGCGGCTTGTTCGTCGATGCTTCGCCTTCTTCGGCGAGGTTCTTCCAGCACGTCATGCAGGTGGGGTACAGGATCCAGTCCATCTCGTCCGGCCTGGTGATCGACACGTGCTGGCCGCACACGGTGATGTCCTGCTTCCTCCCGTCCCAGTGGCGCCCGTAGAAGGCGTGTCTCGCTCCTCTTCCTTCGGCGATCGGCATCCAGTAATGCACTTTTCCCCCAGTGAAACGCTTCCAACCGCTGTATCGGTGTCGTTCCGGGCGTCTGTTGCGCGCACCGCGGTCATTCGCCCGTGCTGCACCCGATTGGAGCAGGCGTTTCGGCTGCCGTTGACGGATTCGCCCAGCGGCGGGAAGCCCCGCACGACGGGGTGATCCCGTGGCCGGGCATTGATCCGGATGGTTGCTCCCAGTAGCTTCTCCGTCTCACATAGTGATCGCTAGACTTCGGCCGTTCACAGGTGTTCACAGCTGGGGGCCGCTGATGACATCCGGGGCAGACCTGCGGGCCGCGCGGGAAGGTGCCGGGCTGAGCCTCGCCCAAATGGCGCGGCGCACCCACTTCACCCGGTCGTACCTGAGCATGATCGAAACCGGCAAGCGCCCGGTCAGCGATGAAGTCGTGGCCGTCTACGAGCGGGTGCTCGGGGTTCCCCTGTCCGCCCCGGGCGACCCGGTGCGGGTGGCGCACGAGTGGCTGCTCGCGGACTCACCCGCCGCGGTGCACACCCGCGCCGGCAGGCAGATCGGCACGTCGCTGGTGGAAGAGCTGGGGCGGCGCGCTGTCGAGCTGCGCCGCCTCGACGACGTGGTCAGCAGCAGCGTGCTGCTACCGGTGGTGGCGGCGGAGCTGCGGCGGGCCGAGGAGCTCGTGCGGGACGCCCGCTTCTCCGAACCCGTCGGGCGGCAGCTGTGCGCGGTGCTCGGCGAGCTGGCCCAGCTCGCCGGCTGGGTCGCCGGGGACACCGGGCGTCTCGCCGAGGCGCAGCGGTACTACCTGAGGGGGGTGGAGGCCGCGCAAGCAGCCGGGGACCGGGTGCTCGGGGCCCAGCTGATCTCCACGCTCAGCTACCAGTTGGCCAACACCGGGAAAGTCGAGGACGCGGTGCTGTTGGCGCGCACAGCCGTTCGCGGGGCCGATGGAGCCACCCCGGTGGTGCGGGCTCTCCTGCTGGAGCGGGTGGCGTGGGCGTGCGCCAAAGCAGGTGACGCGGGTGGCGCGCTGCGGGCGTTGGACGCGGTGGACGACGCCTACGCGGACCGCGGGGTGGCGGAGCCGGAGTGGGTGTACTGGCTCGACCGGAACGAGATCGATGTGATGGCGGGCCGCTGCCTCGTCGAACTCGGGCGGCCCGGTGAGGCGATCCCCCTGCTGTCGCGGGCCCTCGAGAACTACCCGGAGGAGCGCTCCCGGGAAGTGGCGCTCTACCTGACCTGGTTGGCCGAATCCTGCGCGCGGCTGGGGGAGCTGGACGCGGCCGAGGAGATCCTCGAGCGGGCCGGGGAACACGCGGCCCGCATGCCGTCGGCCCGGGTCGACGTGCGGTTGGAGGAGCTGCGGAAACTGCTGTGACCCGGTGCGGAGTTCCGCGCCGCGCAATCTTTGACCACAATGGACGATCGTTTTCCGCTGCACCCGGAATAGTCCACAGTGGAAAACAAGGGTGCCGCAGCGGGCCGGGAACTCCTCCGGAGCAGCTGCCGCCGGTTTCAGAGCACGACACCCGCGGCGATCAGCGCGACCCCCACCGCCACGAGCACCACGAAGCAGCCGATGCTGGCCCTCCGCTCCCCGGCCCGCTTCTCCTGCAGGTCCTCCCGGGTGCCGATGGCGACCAGGAACTTGCTGCCGTCCGACGGTTTCCCGATGACCAGGGCCCCGTCGCGGCCGCGGGCCTCGCCCAGGACGTGGACCCGCTGCCCGGGGTGCACGACCCATTCCCGGTACTCGTACCCGCACCGCTCCCCGTCGTGGGTGGCGGGGCGGGCCTGGATCCCGTAGGTGGCCGGCGGCTCGGTCTCCTCCTGCCGGTAGGCCAGCTCAGCGCCCTCCGGGCGGGAGTCGGCGAGCCCGTCCAGCTCGACGGTGATGCGGCCGTTGTGGTCGTCGCGGATGGTGATCCGGTCGGACGACGAGTGCTCGGCCACCAGCTCGGTGAACATGTTCTTGTAGGAGGGGCCGGGCACCTTCTTGAGGTACCTCTCGTGCACCTCGAACCGGTACCACGCGCACGGCACTTCGCTCAGGTGCGAGACCAGCGGGGACGGGGGCGGCTCCACCACCCCGGAAACCGCAGTGCGCTGGCGGAACGCGGCGTCACCGGTCGTCCTGCGCAGCGCGTCGAGCCTGGGCACCGGTGTCGTTCCCGTCCGCTGGAGGGCTTCCGCGTCCTTGCCGGCCTTCCGGGAGAACCCGAGCAGCACCGGCGAGCTCAGCAGGAGCAAACAACCGACGATGATCAGGAACATGCGCGTCTCCGTTCGCCGTTGTGCTGGCGGAACGGTCGGGTGATCCGTTCGGCGAAAGCCTACGGCGCGCGACCTCCCGGTTGAACCGGTGTTCGACCCAGCTGAACGATGAAACTTCCTTCATCGTGACTTCACGGTCGACTCACCAGTGGCGCCGAACGTGGTTCCAGATCAACAGACCACTGCGGATCTCGGAGGTTGCGGTGCGCACTTTCCAGGTGCTGGTGTTCCTCGCGGTTTTCGGCGGTGTCGTTTCGGCGCTGCTGGTGTGGTCGCACGACCACCCGCATCCCGTGGAATCCCTGTGGACCTTCAGCGACCTGCTGGCGGTGGTGCTGATGGGGGTGGCGTTCCGGGTGGCGAACCGGGTGGTGCAGGCCGAGGCGCTGGAGGAGCGGATGGCGCCGTTCTGGGCTGTGCGGGGCTGAGCGCTCACCGCGCGGCGGCCACCGCGTCGTGGCTGCGGATCCGCTGCAGCAGTGCGGAAACCACCCGCGAGCTGCGCTGCCCCCACCGGGTGCGGGCTCGGCGCAAGGCCGCGTAGCGGCGCAGCGCCGTCTCCGGCGGGCTGGCAGGTGGTGGAGCTGTGGCGTCTTGCCGGTGGCGCGGGAGCATCGCGTGCGCTGCACCGCCGAGCAGCACGGTCCGGCCGCGGTGCCAGCGGTTCAGCGGCCGCTGCCCGAACAGGCCCAGCACTGGTGCAGCTCGGTGGCGGTGACCGCGTGCTGCACCGCGGGGTGCCAGCACTGGAAGGCCCGGGCGATCTCGTCCGGTGCGGCGTCCCGGACCCGCGTCTTGTCCGTCCACCACCGCCAGGAAATCGATCGCACTGCCCTCACCGGTGGGGGTGGTGCAGCAGGTGCCCGCCGGGGTCGTCCAGAACTGGAGCGCACCGGGATCGGGCAGGTCGTGCAGCTGTTCGGTGAGAACCAGCCGCGGAATCCGCTGGTCCCGGAGCACTCGGTGGTGTCGCGGTCGGTCCGCCCGCTGGCACAGCGGAGGACCGTGGTCGGCGGGCTGGGCGGGTTGCGGAGGAGTTGCCGCGGTGCGGTTGTCGGCCGTGGTGCGTTGGTCAGCCCAGGCCTTTGCCGCCACCGGTGAGGTTGGCGAGCAGTTCGTGGCACCGCTGCGCGCGCCAGGCGTCCTGCTTCGCCACTTCTTCGAAGAATTCCCGGACTTCGGCGTGGTCGTGCGCGTCCTCGCGGTACTTGTCGTTGTTCTCGGCGCCTTGCAAGGCGTGGTACTGCACGCTCACCAGGTCGTAGACGATGTCGTCGGCCGGGGAGTGCTGGGTCGCCATGGTTCCTCCTCCGGATGCGTTCCGTTCAGCGCGGTGTTCCCGGCTGCATCCGGTGTCCCGGCCACGGGTGCTGCCGGGACACCGGCAGCGGAGGGAGCGCTCACGACCGACGGTAATCCGGGGTGTTCACCCCAGCGAGTGCGAGAATTGTTCGCCTTCGCTGCTGTGGGCGCGCTCGACCGCGGCAGATCCCAACACCGGCGCCGGACAGCGGCCTGGAACCGCTCCGGAGCCGGTGTTGCGCTGATGCCCCGGCGGAGAACGCAGTTCCCTATCGGGACCTCTGGGCGAGGCGTTCGGCGGTGACCTTCCACGGATCGCGGTGTTCGGCTCCGCCTTCGATCTCCGCCAGCGTCACCAGCAAGGCCTCCCAGGCCTCGCCGTCAGGAACACCTAGCTCGCTCATGCGCTGCCAGAACTGGGCTTCGTAGTCCTCGGAGGAAGAGGACTGCTGGGAGTGCTCGGATTCGGGGTTGCTCACGAGAAGAATGGTTCAGCAAAGCGCGGTGGAGCTCTAGCGCGACACGACGCCTCGCCAGGTGATTGCTCCGGGTGGGTGCGAGATGTGCGTCACATCGATCTGCTGTCGTGGCGCCCGAGCGGTCGCGAACGGCTCGTTCCCGCGGTGCGCGCTTCGAGGAGCGGTGCGGGGGCGCTCGATGCTCGTGAGGTCCCGCGGGCGGCGGAGCAGGTGGGCGCGCGAATTCTCGTTCGTCCTCAGGTCGAGTGCGCGGCCGCGAACGCCAGTTCGCCGCGGGAGTTCCGGTGCCGGCGAGGTGTGCGGTCGAGGTCGGCCGGGTAAGCCTGACCTGCCAGAGGCCAACAAGTGTCCTAAATAGATGAATGAAGCCGTGCGTTCGCCGCTTCCGGGGGAGCTGTCGGAGGAGCCGGCGATCGCGAAGTGCGCTCGGCGATACCGGTGGGTGGACGCTTGCTGGCCTGATTGGACACTTCGTTCAACTCGAGGAGCTGACATGACCAAGGAATTGGGCGTGCTACCCACCATCCGCAGTTGGGGAATCCCCTCCGACCACATGTTCATAGCTGGTTTCGCCTCCATCGGTCTGACCCTGATCTCCTGGATGACGTCGATCAACGCCGAGGACACACCGCGTGCCGACCGGTGGGGGATCTTCATCGGCGAATGGGCGCCCACCTTCTTCGCGCTGGGAGTCGCGCTCCGCATCGACGAGACCACCAAGAGATGAGGTGGTCGTGGGGTCGGGCGTCCGCGTTCGGGTGCGGCGGGCTGCGAGCGCGCGGCCCCCTTCGCCGGTGCTGCCCGTGCGGTCGGGCTCGTTGGGAAGGTCCAGGACTTGGAACTCGCGCCGCTCTCGCGGGGCGGTGCTCGCGAGCACGTCGGTCGGCCGCGGGTGACCAGCTGAGCTGTCAGCCGTCGTCCGTCGGGCCACCGACTTCCGCGCGATCTGAACTTCTTTTCGGTTTTTGCGTTGGTGGGCAGCTGAACCAGCCGCTGCTGTCCGCAGTGCACCGCTGCGAACGGGTGGCGCGCTGAACGCCGACGGGGGAGCACCGCGGCGACCTGGGGGCGGAGCATTTGCTTGGAAAATTCCGGTCAGCGCGTTCCGGCTGGTCGCGTGAAATGGAAACCGTTTTGTTCTGCGCTGTTCTCGCGAGCAAGTGGAATATTCAATGAGTCACGAACGCAAGCCAGACATCCTCTCCCGAGTTAGCGAGATCGGCACGCTGAGAACATCAAAATCACCGCAGAGTGGATAGTGGTGTCCACTTTGGTGGTACTGGAGTGGAGCCGATCAAGGCTGCGTGGGAGTGTTCTCGTTGCTGGCCGGTGAAGAGCTCGAACGAAATCGCTTCCGGGTCAGCACGGCATTCAAGTAATGGGAGAGATTGGGTGCACTATGCTCATTAAGCGCGTTCTTGGCGTGACCGCCGCTACCGCGGCTGCTGCTCTGGTCTTCGCCAGCCCGGCTGTCGCGATGGACAAGGGTGGCCACAAGCACAAGGACACGGACATCACGGCCTCCTTCGAGAGCACCGGCGGTGCCGGTGGGGCCGGCGGCGCGGCTGACGACGCCGACGCCGAGGCCAACTGCCTGATCCCGATCGGCGCCAGCGTGGGCGCGATCCTCGCCGGCAGCGGTGACGTCAGCCAGTGCCAGGCCGAGGCCGACAGCGAGGGTGGCAACGGCGGCGACGGCGGCGACGCCGAAACCGCTGTGGGCAACCGCGGCTGACGACCAGCCATTCGGCAATTCGAGCTCCTTCAGCGATCTCGGGGGAATGCCGGGCTCGGGATGACGGGTCCGGCATTCCACCCGTTCAGCAAGCGTGGGCAAGCAAACGGCATGAGGAGAGTATTGATTCGGCATGCGTATTAAGCGCGTTATCGGCGTCACCGCGGCTTCCGCTCTCGCGGCGCTGGCCTTCGCCAGCCCGGCTGTTGCGGCGGACAAGGGTGGCCACCACCACAAGAAGGACAAGGACGTCGATGTCACCTTCGAGAGCACCGGTGGTGACGGTGGTTCCGGCGGCGCGGCTGGGGACGCCGACGCCGAGGCCAACTGCCTGATCCCGATCGGCATCAGCCTGGGTCTGCTCGGCCAGGGCGGCGACGTCAACCAGTGCAACGCCGAGGCCGACAGCGAGGGCGGCGACGGCGGCGACGGTGGCGACGCTGCCACCGCCGTGGGCAACTGAAAGGGCTGAGCCCAGCGATTCAGCACTTCGTGCCTCTCTGGTGATTGCGGGATGAGTGCCGGCCCCTGCTCCGGGGCCGGCACTTTCTTGTTCCCGATGAATGCCGAGCACCCGATCGCGCGCCATCCGGTCGGAGTCTTGCCGTGCTGGGCTGAGCGGCACATGATCCGGCTACGTTCCAACAGCTGTGGCCGGAGGTTCCAAATGACGCAGCCGGGAAGTTCGTTCCGACTGGATGGCCGGAAAGCGGTGGTCGTGGGCGGTGCCAGCGGGCTCGGCCGGGCCGCGGCGGCCGGTCTGGCCGAGCACGGGGCCCATGTCGTCATCGCCGACGCGGACGCCTCCGGTGCGGAGAAGGCAGCCGACCGGATCGGTGGACCGGGGGCGGAAGCGACCTGGTGCGAACTGGACGTGCGATCGGCCGGCCAGGTCCAGCAGCTGGCCGCGGAGCACTCCGACGCCGCGGTGCTGGTGGTGACCCCGGGCATCAACGTGCGCAAACGGCTGCTGGACACCACCGACGAGGAATTCGATCGCGTCGTCGACGTCAACCTGCGAGGAACTTACCGGCTGCTCCGGGAGTTCGGCAGCTGCATGGCCGCGGCGGGACGGGGCAGCATCATCGCTTTCACCAGCTTCCGCGCGCAGATCGTCGAACCCGGGCAAGGCCTCTACGCCGCGACGAAGGCCGGGATCGTGCAGTTGTGCCGCGCACTGGCCGCGGAACTCGGGCCCGCCGGGGTGCGGGTGAACGCCATAGCTCCCGGGCCGTTCGAAACTCCTCTCACCGAGCAGATCAAGGCCGACCAGCGGTGGTACGACGCCTACGCGGAGGCGACCGCGTTGAAGCGCTGGGCGCGTCCGGAGGAGATCGCAGGCACCGTGGTGTACCTGGCGTCGGACGCCGCCTCCTACGTGACGGGAACCGTGCAGTTCGTCGAAGGCGGCTGGACCGCTGTGGACGGGCGCTACGATCCCGAGCTGTGAGCACGTGGGAAACCGGGCCCGCCGGCAGCGGCGGGCCCGGTTCGCGCTAGGAGCGTGTCACTTCTCGATGATGCCCGTGTTGATGGCCACCTGGTTGTAGTCCCAGTCCCACTTCCAGTCGAAGTTGACCTTGTTGTGGGACCAGGAGTCCTCGTGGACCTTCTTGTTCCCCTTGACCAGTTCGTTCTCGAACTCCGCCTCGATCTCCTTGTGGATCACCTTGTACGGGTCCTTGTGGTGGTGGTGGCCGTTCGGGGCCTCAGCAGCGGAGGCCAGGCCAGCACCGGCCAGGGCCAGCGGCAGGGTGACGGCACCAACGACGAAGGCACGAGACAACGAGCGCATTAGTTTTCCTTTCTGATTTCTGCGATCCTTGCCGGATCTTTTCCGATCCGGAAGATTGCGCGTCTATTTTTACCTCCGCCGCTTTCCCGGCGCGAGTTGAAACTCTTTTGTCACCGCAGTGGGTGTCCAATGGAGATCATTGTTTATTCCACCGGAATTCGACTGTCTACAGTGTCCACAAAAGGGTTAAGCAGCTGGTGGCGCGCTGATCGATCATTGCGGTTCGATGTTGCGCTGCCCGCGCGCACTTCCCCTCGTGGTGCGAGTTTTCCTGTGCTGCAAAGCGAATCCGCGAGCGCGGCGAGGCGAGGAGGGGTGGTGCGCGCGGCTGCTCCGGAAAGCGGGATTCCGGCGCCGGGTCGGAGTGTCGCCTTGTGATCTTGAGGAAGAATGGCTAACGGGGGAGATCGATTTTTTCAACCGCGAATTTCGGGTTAATTGCCGTTGATCGAATTCGAGATCCCGTCAGGGGAGTTCCAGCCAGAAATGCCCGAATTCTGAGAATGAGTCGGTCCAGCGAAAAGCACCGGTTGCGCTGCTGGCGGTTCTCCGACAATCCCACCGAACCCGGGAACTGCGAATGATCACCGGGCGAGGCACTGCCGTCCTGGGGAGAGGAAGGTTCCCTTCCTGCATCCCACGAACGTGTCGCTCGGGAGGCGAACCAGGTTTGGCCGAGGTAGTTTCCGGGTTACCAGGCGAGTACCTGGCCTGGTGGCCTGCGGCTCAGCAAAACACCACCGCCCGGCCCAGGCTGACGAGCAGCGGATCGTTCGAGGAAAAGGGAGTGCTGCCGTCAGTGGCCGGAGCGGAACATCGAGGGGTCGCCCCTGCTCTGGCTGGCGACCCCTCCTTCTCCTCCACCGCTACACCGGAACGACCACGGTGGCCGACTCCTCGTCCAGCGCGACCACCCGGGCCCCTTGATCACCCAGCTCCCGGAGCTGCAGCAGCGCACCGGCATCCGGGATGCGCACCACCTGCTCGGTCCGCTTGCCGGCGGCCATCGCGGCGTACGACTCCCGAGCCGAATACCCACTGTCGATGGTGCTCTTCAGGGAACCGGTGGAGGCCAGCGAACCCCGCGCCGCCCCGATCCGGCCCAGCGCGTCGTCCAACGCGTCCAACAAGGCCGCCCGGTTGCCCTCGGTCATGGCCCGCACCAGCTCCGGGGGACTGCCGGCCACTCGCGTGCTGTCGCGGAACGAACCGGCGGCCAGCGACATCGCCAGCGGGCCCCCGTCCGCCCCGGTGGCCGCCAGCACCGCGGCGAACACGTGCGGCAGGTGCGACACCCGGGCCACCGCGTCGTCGTGCGCGGCCGCCGAAGTGGGAACCACCTCGGCCCCGCAGTCCAGCGCCAACTGGCACGCCTCCCGCCACGCCACCAGCTCGGTCTCGTTCTCGATGGTGACCGCCCAAGCCGCCCCGTCGAACAGTTCTGCGGAGCCGGCCGCCCAACCCGACTCGGCCGTCCCGGCCATCGGATGACCACCCGCGAACCTGACCTGCGGCAGCCGACCGCGGATCTCCGCGTCCACCGGGGCCTTCACACTGGTCACATCGGTCAACAACACCTGCGGCGCGTGCTGCTTGACCTCCCGCAGCACCTCGTGCAGCGCCGGCAGCGGCACCGCCAACACCACCAGGGCGTCCTGCGAAGACGCCCGGCGCAGCGCCCGGTCGACGCTGAGCACTTCGAACCCGTCAGCTGCCGCGGCCTCGGCGTCCTGCGCCGAGGCCGTCGCTCCCCAGCACTGCCGCCCGGCCCGCGCCGCTGCCCGCAGCACGGAGCCACCTATCAGTCCCAATCCGATAACGCACACGGCACGCATTCGTCCATCCTGCCCGAGAACGCCGGCGCCCACATACCCGGTTGAGCGGCAATCCGTCCCCGGAGGGCTGCCGTGACCGCATAGTGCTTTCGGGTGGCATCAACACGCTCTACGGTGTTCTCATGACGGTCCAGGCGCCGGTACCAGGCTTCGCCGTGGCCGTGGTGCGCGAAGACGGCAAATGGCGCTGCAGCCTCATGGACAGCTCGGTGCTGGCCAGTCTCGACGAGGCCATCACAGCACTGCGCGAGTTGCGGTCCACCGGAGCCGTGTTCGGCATGTGCAATGTAGACGACGAGTTCTTCGTGCTGATCCGGCCCATCCCCGGTGGTGTGGACCTGTTGCTGTCGGACTCGGCGGCCGCACTGGACTACGACATCGCCGCCGATGTGCTGGACCTGCTGCGGGTCGACGCCCCGGACGAGGACGACGAGGAGATCTGGCCGGCCGGCGACCTGGCCATCCTGGAGGACCTCGGCCTCCCGGAAGGCGAAATGCTGGTGATCATCGAAGAGATCGACCTGTACCCGGACGAACAGCTGGAGATGATCGCCCAGCGCTGCGGGTTCGGTCCCCAGTTCGCCGGGATGCTGGAGAAAATCAACGGGTGATCACGCACAGCCGTCTCACCCGCGACACCGAACTCGTCCGCGTTGCGCTGCAGGAAGCCGTGGAGGCCGATCGGGACGTCCCCATCGGAGCCGTGGTCGCCGACGAGCGCGGCAGGATCCTCGCCAAGGCGCACAACCAGCGCGAAGAGCTCGGCGACCCCACCGCCCACGCCGAAATCCTCGCCCTGCGGCGGGCCGCCGCCGTGCACGGGGACGGCTGGCGGCTGACCGGTTGCACCCTCGCGGTCACCGTGGAGCCGTGCACGATGTGCGCGGGCGCGCTCGTGCTCGCCCGGGTGGCCCGGGTGGTGTTCGGGGTGTGGGAGCCCCGCACCGGCGCGGTCGGGTCCCTGTGGGACGTGGTGCGCGACCAGCGGAACAACCACCGCCCCGAAGTGGTCGGCGGGGTCCTGGCCGAGGAGTGCGCTGCCGTGCTCGAGGACTTCTTCACCCAGCACCGGGAGTGACCGGGCCGCGGCGGGTGTACCAGCTCCGGGCAGCGGGTAGGCGACGGGGAGAGCACCCGAGGAACGGAGCGATCGATGAGCGTGTTCGACAAGGCCAAGCAGCAAGCCCAGCAATGGGTGGGCAAGGCCAAGGAAGCCGCTGGCCAAGCTGCTGACAAGGACGAGATGAAGGACGCCGGCAAGCGGGACCAGTTCGAAGGCAAGGCCAAGGAGACCGGCCAGGACATCAAGGACCGGGCCGAGGGCAAGGCCGAGGACGTGCAGAACCGCTTCCGCGACCAGTAGCGCCGGTCCTCTCCCGATGCAGCGATCAAGATCACCGGGGTGGGCGCCTCGACCAGCGCCGGGCTTGAAGAGCTGTGACGATGAACTCCGCCTCACCGCCATGGGGTGGGGTTCTTCGTATTCGGGGAGGGTCGTGGAGCTGACCGATGCCGTGCTCGCGCAGCGGGTCGCCGCTGGTGACGCCAACGCCTTCGAACACCTGGTCCGCCGGTATTCGCGAGAGCTGCTCGGGTTGGCGGTGCGCATGCTGGAGGACCGCGCCGAAGCCGAGGACGTGGTGCAGGACGTGCTGCTGACCGCGTGGCAGCGGTCTGCGGAACTGTCCGATCCGGCCGCGCTGCGCGCCTGGCTGTTCCAGGTGGCGCGGCGGCGCTGCCTCATGGTGCTCCGGAGCCGCCGGAGTCGGCGCACCGAGCTGGTGGCGGTGCTGCCGGAACGCTCGACCACCCTGGGTGAGTCCCGTCACATCGACCCGCAGCGCGCTGCCGAGGCGGGAGCCGGGGTGCGAGCTCTGGGGCGAGCGCTGGCCGGGCTGCCGGCCCGGCAGCGGGACGTGTGGCTGCTCGCCGAAGTGGCGGGCTTGTCCAGCGACGAGATCAGTGTTCGCATCGGTGCAGGTGAGAGCGTTGTTCGCGGCCGGCTCTGCCGGGCCCGCACCAAGCTGGCGGGAGCCATGCGCAGCTGGCGGTGACCCCCCCTTGTTCGGCTTCGGGGTAAAACCGGTACCCTTGCGGGCGGTAGCGTGTCCGAGCGGCCGAAGGAGCGCGCCTCGAAAGCGCGTGAGGTTAACAGCCTCCGTGGGTTCAAATCCCACCGCTACCGCTGACGAAGCCGGTCCCCGCAGCAGCGGGGGCCGGCTTTTCGCACACCTGGGCGCGGTTTCCGCGGAGCCGTGGTGTTCCGCCCGCCCTCAGGGGTGGATGTTCTGGTTGAGGTGGAAGAGGTTGTCCGGGTCGTACCGCCGCTTGATCTGGACGAGCCGGTCGTAGTTGCCCCGGTAGTTCGCTCGGATGCGGTCCTGGTCGTCCCCGGCCATGAAGTTGATGTAGCCCCCTTCCGCGCTGTGCGGAGCGGTGGCGGCGTAGTAGTCGCGGACCCAAGCGGTGTTGGCCTCGTTGTCGGCCGGGTCCGGCCACATCCCGGCGATCACGGTCGCGAAGTTCGCATCCCGGTAGGCGAACGCCGTCTCGTCCGGCGCCACCCGGTGGCAGGCCCCGTTGATCGGGTAGATGTGCACGGTGGAGTTGACCGTCGGCACCTCCGGCCCGTACCGCAGGTGGGCGTCGATCATCTCGTCGGTCAGCTCGGTGACGAAGTTCGCCTTCCAGTAGTGCTGCAGACCCGGTGGGACCAGGGCGTCGAAAGCGCTGTTGAGCGCCGGGTACGGCATCGGCCCGAGGTGTTCGGCGACCACCGGGGCGATGTCGCGCAGCGGTTGCAGGGCCGCTGGCCCTTCTTCGAGCGGCCCGGCCCAGCAGGCGATGATCGCCACCATCGGGTCTCCGTGCCGGTCCTCCGGGATGAACGGCACGGGCGGGGCGATCTGGAAGGCGGGGAAAGCCCCCAATTGCTCGGGCGCGTCGGCGATGTGCTCGCGGTACGCCCGCAGCACGCGCTCCGCGTGCTCGAGCTCGAAGAACACCGGGCCGCCGTAGATCTGGTCGACCGGGCTGAGCCGGTACTCGAACGAGGTGACGGCCCCGAAGTTGCCGCCCCCGCCGCGCAGGGCCCAGAACAGGTCCGCGTTCTGCTCCTCGTCGGCGGTGACCAGCTGCCCGGAGGCGGTGACGACGTCCGCCGAGATCACGTTGTCGCAGGAGAGCCCCAGCCCTCGGGCCAGGTACCCGATGCCGCCGCCGAGCGTGAGCCCGCCGATCCCGGTGGTGGAGATGATGCCGCCGGTGGTCGCCAACCCGAACGCGTGCGTGGCCGCGTTGAAGTCGCCCCAGGTGGCCCCGCCTTCGGCGCGGGCGGTGCGCGCGGCCGGATCGACCCGGACGTGGTTCATCGGCGACAGGTCGGCGACCACACCGCCCTCGGTGGTGCCGAACCCGGGAACGCTGTGCCCGCCGCCGCGCACGGCCAGCTCCAGGCCGTTGTCCCGGGCGTGGTTCACCGCGGCGATGACGTCCCCGGCGGTTGCGCACCGCACGATGACCTTCGGGTGCCGGTCGAACATCGCGTTCTGGACTTTGCGGGCTTCGTCGTACCCCTCGTCCTGCTCGGTGAGCACCCGTCCCCAGGCTTGCTCCCGCAGCTCGCTGATCGTGGCTGCCGTTCTCGTGGCCGTGACTGCCATTGGTGCCACCCCGTTGTCGACGAGAAGTCGTACTCGGAAAAGATGCGCCGGACCGGCGGCCGCGCCCAGGGGAGTAAGACCTGGTTGCCGTCCCGGAACGCGGCCGAGCGCTCCCGGCTTCGCCGGGGTGGCTGCGGGAACTCGTTCAGACCCGTTCCAGGCAGGTCATGATGACGTAGCGGGTCTGGCCCCCGCGGTCGACCGGGTACCACTGGTCGCTGGGGCGGCTGTCGCAGTGGGCGCCGTAGGCGCCTCCTGACACGGAGAGGCCCGTGACCAGGACGCGGTCGTCGTACTGCAGCTGGCCCACGGAAGTCGCTCCCGCATCGGGGGCGGTGCGGATGTTCACGCCGTTGCCGCAGCAGCGGTACCAGGCGGGGAAGCCGTCCTCGGCGGTGCGCTCTTCGTCCACGGCGGTGCTCCTCTCGGTGGCCGGTGGTTGCCCGGACGCGGTCCCGCGCAGCGATCCGCGATGTGGTGCTGACCGGTCATCTTCCCTCGCTCAGCGCAGTGGTTCCCGGCTCTCGTTCCGCCCGTGGCACGAGGTGGTCGAAAGGAAGCAGGGGAACTTCCCCGCCGGGTTCGGCGGGGAAGTTCCCCTGCTGGCCCTCGTGGGGGCGTCGGCTTCCCGGTCCTCCCCGATCAGCGGAGGGGACCAGGGCGGTTCAGTTCTTGGTCGCGGTGATGAAGGAGGTCCGCTCCAGAATCGGGATGAGCTGGCCCTTGAGGGGGAATTCCCGGGAGCTGGCGAACTCCTCCGGGGACTCGGACTTGACCGTCCACTTGCGATCGGAAAGCCAATCGCTGCAGTCGACGTTCTCGCCTTCGTAGAAGAGGTCCTCTATGGACGACGGTGTGCCGGTCATCTTGGCCAGTTCGTCGACGTCGATGCCCAAGTCGGAGATGTCCAGGTTCGAGGGGTGGGCGAAGGCTTCCACGGCCAGGGCGCTGCCCGGGGCGGAGAGCTCGTCGATCGAGCTGAGCAGTTCTTCTTGGCTCTTCGTGGGCAGGTAGGGCAGCAGGCCTTCGGCGATCCACGCGGTCGGCAGTTGCGGGGAGAAGCCGTTCTCGACCAGGGCTTTCGGCCAGTCCTGCCGCAGGTCGATGCTGATCTGGGTGTGGTGTTCGGGGATCGGGGCGCCGGCGGCTCGCAGG
>NZ_AYJW01000016.1 GCF_000497205.1 Saccharopolyspora rectivirgula DSM 43747 | reverse complement strand
TCGCGAGGCCCGTCTGCGGAGGCGCGCCCGGCCAGCCCCACCAGCGCTGCCCCACCGAGACCCCCGAGGAGCAGCCGGCGGTTCAGCGGAACGGGAGGGTGGCTGTCGGTTTCCGACCCGGACGAGGCCCCGCACGCCATGCACACGACAGCCACCCCTCCACGCATCTCGCCGCTGATCAGCTGAGATCAACTCGATCCTGGCACGAATCACCCCTCGACTTAAGGACTCATTTCGTCTGGGTTGTTCGTTTTGTCGTATCAATCGCCCCGAATTGCCCGCGCACAGCGTCACCGCCGAGCACGAACCCGCGAAATCGCACCACCCGATGAGATTGGCATCCGATGTGGACAGATTGACGGGGGAATCACCGGGTAAGTCCGACGAACAACCCTCATGTCCACTGAGGATTGTTAGATTTTTCCGGAAGGATTCCGGAAATTTGATCAGCCGGCCTGGTGGACGAGCTGGATCAAATTGCCGCAGGTGTCGTCGAGCACGGCCGTGGTCACCGTCCCCATGTCCGCGGGCTCCTGGACGAAGTGCACGCCGAGCCCGCGCAGCCGCTCGAACTCCGCCCGGACGTCGTCGACAGCGAATGCGGTGAACGGGATTCCGTCAGCGACCAGGGCTTCCTTGAACGACTTGGCCGCCGGGTGCGCGTCCGGCTCGAGGACGAGCTCGGTTCCGTCCGGATCCTCCGGGGACACCACGGTGATCCACCGGTGCTCTCCCATCGGGATGTCGTGCTTGCGCTCGAAGCCGAGGACCTCGGTGTAGAACCGGAGCGCCTTGTCCTGGTCGTCAACCATCACGCTGGTCAGATTGATCCTCATGGGACTCCCCCCCGCCGGTACCGAGGCGACCGTCAACGCCTTTCCCGGCCTTGGTGAGCCACCGCTCGACGATCGGTTCGAGCGGCGCGGTGTTGATGTAGTGGAACTTGTACCGCCCCTTGCGACTGGTCTCGACCAGACCTGCAGCCTCGAGAACGTCGAGGTGCTGCGAAATCGCCTGCCGGGACGAACCGAGGCCGTGCTTGGTCGCCAGCCGCGAGCAGATCTCGAAGAGCGTCTGGCCGTTCCGCTCGGTCAGCTCGTCGAGGATCGTGCGGCGCGTGGGGTCGGCCAGCGCCTTGAAGACCGCGTCCACACTCCCGAACGTTACGCAAGCATCCACTTGCATGTCAATGCTGGGGCGGGCCATCACCAGCGAATTCAGCACGAACCCTCCGCCAGTCCCACAGCTCGAGCACCGGAGAACCGGACACGCAGCGCGATCAGTTGCTAGCGTGCCCCCGTGGAACTCTTCTCCCACTGCTGGTCAGCGCTGCGCGCGGCGATCGCCGAACTGCCGGACGAGGCCTTCGCGCGCCCCTCCGGCTGCGCCGGCTGGCTCGTTCGGGACCTGGTGTGCCACCTGGTCATCGACGCCCAGGACGTCCTGATCACCCTCGCCACCCCCACCGAAGCCGAGCCGACCCGCAACGCGACCACCTACTGGGAGGTCACCAGCACACCCCCAACCGGGGACGACCCGCTCGACGCGCTGACCGTCCGGCTGGCCGCCGCCTACGAAGACCCGCGGCTGCTCAAGTTCCACCTGGACAACGTCGGATCCGCCGCCGATCGCGCTGCCGCGATGGCCGCCCCGGAGCGCCGGGTCGTCACCCGCGGCGAAGTCCTCACCACGGGCGACTACCTCCTCGCCCACGCCATGGAGTGGACGCTGCACCACCTCGACCTGATCGCCCACCTGCCCGGCACTGCCGAACCACCGGCGGAAGGGCTCGCCCGCTCCCGGCAGATGCTGGAGGAGATCGCCGGGGCCGCCTTCCCCGCCTCGTTCTCCGACGAAGACGCACTGCTGATCGGCACCGGGCGACGCGCCCCGACCTGGGCCGAGAAGGCCGAGCTCGGTGCGCTGGCCGCGGAACTCCCCTTCGTCCTCGGCTGAGCGCGGCAAGTGCACGAACCCTGATGACCCGGCATGCCTCCGCAGCAGCGCAGAAGCATGCCGGGTCATACCCCCAGTGGAACCAGGCCCAGGAAGAGCGGGAGCTGCGCGGAAACCGCGCAGTGGAAGATCCGTCAATTAATCCACTGTGAACTCAAAGTGGATGGAAGTGGCAATTCGCGCCAGGTCTCCTCGGAAACGCACCACGCATCTCCGACACCTGCCTCAGCGAGAAATCACCGAAGCGAACCGCTGCTGCAGCGAGCCGCTTCGGAAATCCGCACACCTCGCGACTTCACCAGGACAACGGACCCGATCACCACTATGCTCAGCCCCTGGAACTGCTCTCCTGGCATCGGCCTTCCAGACCGATCCCCTCGCAGCAGAAAAATTAGAACCTGGGGTCGATCTTGCGCAACGGTGCACGTTTCCCAAATCAACCGCGAAATTGTGCGCGGTGCCCAAACGCGGGTTCAGCGCTCGTGGATGTCCGCGATCCGGAAAGCGTGCACCAGATCGTGAACACCGGCCCCGGTGGTGAGCAAGTCCCGGTTGAGCATGCGCTCGACGACGCGCAGCCGAGCTCGCACGGTGTTCCGGCTGACCCCCAAGAGCTGAGCGGTCCGCTGCCGGTCGGTGTTGGCGGCGATCCAGCTGCGCGCGGTCAGCAGCAGGTCGCGCCGCTGGCCGTCCTCGAGCGGGTTGAGGAAGGAGTTCGCCCACGCCTCCGCTGCCCCGGTGGCCAGCAGGTCTTCGAAGACCAGCGAGGACCGGCCGATCTCGAGCGCGGGCTCCTCCAGCGGATTGGTGATGGACAGCGCCAGGTCGACCTCGGCACGGGTGCGGACGTCGTCCAGATCCCGGTCGAGCACCTCCGCCGCCCGCTTGACGTGGGCGGTGACCGTGTTGCGGCTGATGCCGAGCAGCCGCGCCACCGCCAAGCGGGGGAACGTCACGGCGAGCCGGACGACGTCGACCGTCATCTTCGGCAACGAGGCCAACGGCCGCAGGAAGGTGCGGGCCCAGGTGAGGGCATCGGTCCTGGGCAGCAGGTGCGCCAGCGCCGGTCGACCGCCGAAGGTGACGATGCGCTCGGGGGAGTTCCGGGCGATGGCCAGGGCGTGCAGCGCTTCGCAGTAGGCCTCCCCAGTCCCGTTCAGCGGGTGCGGGCCGCTCACCCCCAGCGCGTACTCCGGGTGCTGCCGGACCAGCTCGCGCAGCACCGCGCTGCGGCGGGCCGAATCGCCCTCCTCCGGCCCCTCCGCGAAGACGCAGATCAAGTGCTCGTCGAAAGCCGGGCAGTGCACCATCAGGCCCGTGCCGTGGTAGCCGTAGGAGTCCTGGTAGGCCTGGACGATGGGGTCCCGGTCCTGGGTCGGGCAGGACAGCAGGTGGACGCGGATCGTCTCCGCGTCCAGCACGGGGGGCTTGGTGCCGGTCGTCATCCGGCGGGCCAGCTCGGGGTCCCCGGCCATCAGCGCCGTGAACACGGCGAACCGCAGCTGCCGCGCCGTGCGTTCGAACCGCATCGTGTGCTGGTCGGCCAGCTGCGCCTGCCGCAGCAGCGAGATCACGCTCCCGGTGTAGGAGACGAGGGCGGCCGCCTGCGGGGTCAACGCCGAGCGGCTGACGGTCACCAGCACGGAGCGCGGGCCCTGCCGACCGAGGGTCTCCAACCGGACTTCCAGGTCGCCGACGCTGGTCACCGCCGAGGTCACCCGTTGCCTGGCCAGGCGGTCCCGCACCTCCGCGACCGAATCGAGGACCCCCACCGGGAACCCGGGGGTGCACAGCTCCACCTTCCCCGAGCTGTCGACGCAGGCGGCCTCCGCCGAGATCTTCCACCCCAACCAGCACAGCATGCTCCGGGCGTCGAGCCCGGGCTTGCCGGACTCCTGACGTCTCAGCTCGGAGAGCAGTTCGCCGAGAACGTCCTGGTGCTGTGGGACCCCGGTGCTTCCCATCCCTCTTGGTTCCTCCGTGCTAGATCAGGGCATCCAGCGCGATCCGGGCACGGTTCAGCAACTCCACCACCTGGCCGGCACTCCCGCGTTGCCACCGCAAGCCTGCAGAAGGAGCCCTTCGGGGCGGCCTTCCCGCCCGGACCGAACACGGACGTGGTCACAGGCCTGCGCCAAGATCATCCAGCTTAGCGCAGCTCTCCCCGCGTCGTCTGGCGAGTTCCCGACAGCCCCGGCGCCCGAACCCCGAGCAGCGCACCGGGCCAGAGCGTCTCAGACGGTGACTGGCACCGCGGATGTGGGGCCTGGACACCGCAGCCTGTCGATCCGCTGCGAGGTCTGCTGAGCGGTCCGGGGCCGGGGAGGTCAACGTCTGGCCGCCGCGATGGCGAGCGCGGTCCGCAGCGGCGTGGACCTTCAGCTGGTCGGTGCTGCTGAGCTTCTGGAGGCTGCTGCACGCCGTTGCCGCGGCCGCCGCAGCACCTGCCCTGGCCAGCACCGCCACCTCCTGCCGGAACAAAACAGCCTCCTGCTCGCTCGGTTCCACGCGGAGGAGTCGCTTCCGCGCGACTCCCTGTTCAAGAGAAGTCCGGGCCGGCCACGGGTTGCCCGACGGAGGGCGGGGATTTTCGACGGGCAGCAGGCAGCCCCTGCGGTGGCGGCGACCTATGGAGGTCTTGGCCTCGCGGAGAACGGCATCTCAAGAAGCAGCTTCGCCAGTTTCTCGTCCGATCGCGATAACCGCCTCGTGAAAAACCCGATCATTGCGCAATTTTTGGGGGCTACATTGGATTCGTGAAGACGCTCAGGTGGACGAGCACCATTGGTGCTCGCCGTGCAGGTCGTCGATCCACCCCCACTGCTCGCTCGGGGTGACGGTCAAACCGAGACGAGACCACCCCGGCTCACCTGCAGATCGCCACCCCCGGCGCGCTTCCTCGACCGCCCGCCACAGCCGGATGGGCCCGCGCTCGATCACCGGCCACATCCCGTTCGACACGGTTCGAGCATCGCGGCGTAGGAGCACAGGTTCCGAAGCCTGCTCCAGAAGCGGATCCCGACTGATCATCGCGAGGAATTTCCGTGCTAGGTCGACGGGACTGGTGTCGAGGTCGACGCTGAGCACCCGCTCATCACCGAGCCGGTGCACCGGCTTAGCGACATGCACGCAGTGGCTCTTGCACATCTTGCTCTGCGCTGACCACCTGGCTGACCTGCACGACTACCGCATGCGCTGGTCGTCGGCACTTCCACGTCGAGGCTGCCAGGAGCCAGGAGAGCAACTGCCAAAAGTACGAAAACGGTTCAACTTCGATCGAGTTCTGACATCCTCGAGCCTGGAGGGATCACAACCTCCAAGATGTGCAGCGTGCTCCCCCGAGCACGCATCTGGGGGTTGTTGAACAAGTACTGGGGGTTTGATGCGGAACAGCAGGAGGAAATCCGCGCGCAGGATTCTGGCTGCTACCGGTGTAGCTGGATGCCTGATCACGAGCAGCGCTGGGGTCACTGCAGCCGAACCGTCGTAGGGGATGCGAGCTCGTCTTCGAACGCGCAGGACGAGCTCCGAGATGAGCACCTGTTCCAACACCAAGGCGATTACGTGCACATCACCGCCGGCGAAGCTTCTGCGCACGGCTGGTGGACCACGAATGATCCGTACTTGCTCGACAAGACAGGCACGGTAGTGGTGGAGCTCCAATACCTCACGGAGAGCGGGTGGCAGACGGTGGTCACGGGTCCACCGCGCAGCATCCGACCGAACCAGACGAGCAAGCGCGCCAACGCCCGTATCGCGTGCAGAACGACTGCGCCACTAGGTGAGTGGCGCAGTGTGGTCGATGTGGACATTGACTGGGTCATAGACGACTCGAACGTGCTCATCACCCCAGTCCGCCTTCTACCGTGTCACCCATGAAGCCAGAGAGCACGCCTTACGCCACCTACCCGGCCTTCGTCGTGGGGTTGCACGGCACGTTGACCCTGCACCCCCTCGTGGCCGGGCAGCGGGAGCGCGGCGAGTTCGACCAGGACGTCTACGGGCTGCTGGTCCAGCGCAGTGCCGCGCTGGGCCTGGACGAGTTCGGGCAGCGGTCCAACACGGCTGTGCACTGGCACCAGCACGAGGCGGGCGGCGACTGGACGCAGGACGGGAAGGTGCGCCAGGCGGCCTGGATGCAGGCCGGGCTTCCGGACGTGCCCTCGCGAGTGCCGTCCTGGCAGGCGATGACGTGCCTGCGCGACGTGCTGGGCAAGATCGGCCGGTTCGACCTCGCCGGCACGCACGCGGTGCTCCCCCTGGGCGCGGACGTCCTCGACAACGAGCACTTCCCCACCACGCACGGGTGGTTCGCGCTCCTGCCCCAGGAGCCCGCGGAGATACTCGTCTCGGTGCGCACCTCCGTGGGGGTGGAGAGGCCCGATCCCGACCCGTTCGCGACCAGGATGGAGCAGCGGTCGCTCGCCACCCTGGCGGTCGAGGCGCTGGCCACCCCACCGGCCGGCGCTCCCGACCCCACCGGGTTCGAAGGTGCGTGGCTGCTCGGGGAAGGCGATCTGGACGCGCTCCACTTCCGGGTCAGGGCCCCGGAGTGGTCGCTGGACATGGCCGCCTTCACCACCGACCTGGTGTCCGATGTGGCCCGTTCCTGCGGGGTCCGCTCACCGCTGCTGGTCTCCGCGTTCCACACCGCAGCGCTCGACTAGCTCCGGCGACCGGGCCTGCCATTGGGTCCCGGTCAGGTCATCGAACTTCGAAATCGTCACCACAGCCGAGTCGTGGCGAATCGGAGCGAGAGGGGGTGCTGCAGTGCACCCGCTGCAGCACCCCTAGACCGACAGCGACGGAGGAAGTTCAACCTCCTCATTTGCACTGCGAGTGATCCTATCCAGAACAGGGTTCAACTTTTCTATTTCCTGAGAAGTCGCAGACACCATGTCGTTCAATTTTTTGACGGTCTCATCGAGAATATCCCTCCAACTCTCCCCTTCCGGTTCATTTATTTCTTCGGCGATCACCTCGCCTATTCCCTTCAACCCTCCGACTATAGCTCCTACGATTGCCCCTTCGTCCTTCGCCAATCCGCCGCCTATGGTTATTCCGGTGGCAATAGAATTGATCACGGTGTCCGCTTTCTCCGCCAGAGAGGAACTTTGACCAACACCGCCTTCCAGTTTTTTATAGCAGCGGAAAGGATATCGAGATAGTTTGCCTCGCCTGATCGATGACCGCCTCATAAGATTTCACAACGCTCGACAGCCACAGCAAGATCACATACTGGTCGTGCAAGCCATTTTTCAGGGAGTTCAGGTATTCGCGCCGAAAATACCACGAAGCACTTCCGTATGGACCTCTCCAGTATTCGAGTTTTCTGTCGATTTCCGCAACCGGCGAACTGTTCAGGTTCTTGTCGTAATCTTTCAAGCACGCCCGCGCCTCGTCGATGAACCTGGTTGCCGCCTCAGTGCCACCTGAGATGGATCCGAAGGATTGGACTACGGTGGCGAATCCTTGAATTGACGCCAGGCAACCCTCGGCAAGCTCTTCAGGAGGGGGCCATGTCATGCCCATGTCCAACCCCGACCGAAGGTGCACGATGTCTTTAAGGGTTTTGTTGAATCTTTCCGCATCGGCGGAGAATTCTTTGTCGTCCTTTGGCGCAGCACACCAACCCGCAGTTATTCTTTCTCGAAAAGACGCAGTACCCCGTTGAATTCATTTGCCGCTCGAACGTCGGCCTCGTCATACTCGTCAGCAGCACGCAGGAGAGCGCGGGATCCTCCGCCAATCCCCTTCTCCGCGATCTCCATGACTTGAATTACTGCGTCAGCAGCCCCTTGCCACTTGTCATTCGTCCTGCTGAAGCAGGAAGAAAAAACCGCAGAGGCAATATCTCGCCCGAACGTCAGCCTGGTCCGAGAACTTTTTACGTCTTCGGCGATCGAGGGCATGTCTTCTCTCGCGACTTTCCTCATCGCTCCAGTGCCGTGAGAGCGATCCTCTTCTTCCGGTATGAGATGGTCCCAGTCTCCCGGTCGAGTTGCGACGTAAAAGACGGCTTCCGGACAGCCCTGCTGCCTGGCAATGGAACATGACTTGCTTCAGAGTCTTCCCCGCAGGTTTCTAGGAGCGAACTCCGCAAGCGACCTGCACTCCCCGGACACCACCTCAGCGGACATGTCTTCTTCCGCGCATCTTCCAGTCAGGTCGAAGCATAGAGCCCTAGATCACCTTTTTGGGTGAAATCAACCGTATTGGCCTAAAACTTGCGCTGCGCAGCGCAGTTCCTTGCACCAAGCACGTAGCGCAGAAGGGCTCTTCGCCGATCAGGCGGATTCAACTGACCTAGCACCCGCCAAGGCGGTACCGGCCAGGTCCAACCACCATGATTTTCACCTGTGGAGGCGCTGCCGCAACGACGTCCTGCCAAGGAACGCCGCCCTCAGCGGGATAGCCGATGGTGAAGCTGGCAGCACGGCTCCACACCGTCCCAGCGGGCTGGCGATTGCTAGGGCAGTACCTGCTTTCAAGCGCTTCTTGAGCGGGTTCTCGTACCGCACCGATCAACTCGTGCGCGATCCACCGCTGGCCGTTCTTGAAGATCCGGTCGGCAACAGTTCCTGAGCGCACTCCACGGGCGTGGCGTCCACTCAGGACACCACGCCCGTGACCCGGGTCGAGTTCCGTCAGCCCGAGATCTCTTCAGGAATGGTCGCGTAGATCATCCGCTTGCCCGGGTGCTCGGAAACGGTCCACATGGTGCCGAGCGTGGTGCCGCCGCTGCCGTTCTGCCAGTGCGAGAGGTCCTCCGGACCGATGGCGGCGGGCTGGGTCGTCTGCACCTGGAGCGTCTCGGTCGAGCTGGTCGCCCGAGCCGTCTGGAACAAGAAGCCGTTGGAGTTCTTCCCGCGGCTCTGGCTGAGGTACCAGCGGCCGTTGAAGCGGGACGCCCCCTGGATGTTGCTCTTCGGGAGCTCGTGCGCGACGTCCGCCTGCCACCGGTAGGAAGTGTCGGTGATCTGCTCCCCGTTGGAGTCGACCGCGCCGGCGATCGGCCACGCGACCACGCGTCCGTTGGTCTCGGACTCGCTGCCGTTGCAGTACTCACCGGCCAGGATGTGGTCAGCACCGCTGCGGTCCAACCCCGCGTAGGAGAACCTCAGGGCCTTGCGGTCCGTGGTGCAGTACCCCTCCTCCTTGTTCGCGGTGGAGGTCCACGAAGCCACCTGCGGCATGACGTAGCGGTAGCCGTGCCCGTAGTAGGTCCCGTCGTGCCGGCCGATCTTGTCCGAGTCCTCGGTGTCGCCGTTGGATGCCGCCCCCAGGTCGTAGATGTGGCGCATGTCGAACACCCGGAACCCGCGGTTGGTGTCGGCGACGTACAGGAAGTTGCCGTACCAGACGATCCCGCCGGCGTGCAGCGACTTGCCCCCGCTGGTCTGCTCGTTGCGCAGGCTCATGTAGCTCGGGTTCCCGTAGGAGTTGATGGTCGGGTACACGAGCAGCACGTGCCGGTACTTGCCGGTGTGCGGGTCCACGAAGGTGACGCGCGTGCCCTTCTCCACCCCGTCGTCGCTGCTGTCGTACCAGGAGACCAGGACGGGCTGGTTCTCCTCGCCCCAGTGCTGGTCGTCCTGCGCGTCGGCGACGGTGGTCACGCCCTGCGGCATCCACAGGCCGGTTGAGCCGTCCCCGGAGTTGAAGCAGATGCTCTTGTGGACGCTGCTCAGTTGATCCCCCGCGGCGGCGGAGTTGCAGGGGGTGTAGGCGTCGCCGAGCTCGCCTTGCCGGTTGGCGTCGGCGATGATGCTCCCCACCCCGACGTTGGGCAGCTGCTCGTCGAGCAGCGCGACCCGGTTCTTCAGCTCGTCCCCCATCGAGTTGGGGCGCAGCTCGAAGTTGGCCAGATCGAGGAGGTCTTCGTTGGCCGAGGCCGCGCCCGCGGGTACCGTCGCGGCCAACAAGCCGAGGGCAGCCAAGCCGGTCGCGGCCAGACTGCGCAGTCGAGTGCGCATCGGGCTGTCCTTTCGCCGATCGTGTCCTCCGGACCTGCGACATCCTGACGTGCTCCGGAGAGGCGCACGGCGAAAACAGGCGAAATTACCCTTTCGGCCCAAGCGCACCCGCACGGGAACCCCGTTCGCACCGCGGGGCGGCCCCGGCCTCGGCTCCGGCATTCCTCCTGGTCCGGCTCCTCCCGGAAGCCAGCGCTACGGCATTCGTGCGGTGCGGCAAAGATTCTTCGTGCAACCCCACAGCTCCGCGGATCTCCGCCACGCCAGCGCGAGCGTTGATCGACGCCCACCGCAGCAGCTCGAGTCGAGGCCCCGTGGGGAAGAGCAATATGGACAGCAACGGGGCGCTCGCGGTGCTGGGCGGCGCTGCTGGCGATCGAGCGGTACCTCACCGGCCCGGCGGCGTGCCCGTTGAACCCGACGTCGTCGATCCACGGCACCGAGCGGTGGTCGCGGCTGCCGCCGGGGCGCAGCTGCTCCCCCTGGGAACTCCCCGGTGGCGCGCACACCGACGGCCCGCCCATCGCGCGTGGGGGATCCTGCTGCTCTTCGCCCTCCGGGAGGCTCAGCCTGCTGCTCCGTCGTCGCCGGGAAAGGTCCGCACCCGAGAACGCCGAGCTGGGCGGCCGGGAAGCGTCGTGAGATCGCGCGGCGAGGAGGGGAACCCGGCTTCGAGACCCGCCGAGCGCGGTTGCGACCACGAGGCACGACGCCAGTCCGATGCCGATCGTCGCACCGGCGTCGTGCCTGGTCTCGGCAGCGGAAGCGGGGGGATTCGAACCCCCGGTGCCTCTCGGCACGCTCGCTTTCAAGGCGAGTGCATTCGGCCGCTCTGCCACGCTTCCAACGCCGCAGCGTAACCAACCGGTCGATGCCGGGTTGCAAGCGGGGCCCGCGTTCGCGGGACGGCAACCAGGCTCTGGCCCCGGTGTTCTCAGCATGCCCCAGATCGAATCCGGCGGAAAGCCGATCCCGGTGATTCCCGACCCGTGGTCCCCTCCGGCACCGCCGGGTACCGCTGGAAAACCAGGTGCCCGAACCGGCCGGGAACCAGCAGAATCTGCCCCGGACCCCCGGAGCGCGTCGGCAACCCCGGTTATCGTCGACGGAGTGGAAGGCGAGCGGCCGTGAGCGCAGTCGAAGTCATCGACCTGGTCAAGCGGTACCCGAAGAGCGACACCAACGCCGTGGACGGGCTCAGCTTCCAGGTGCACGAGGGGGAGATCTTCGGGCTGCTCGGCCCGAACGGCGCCGGGAAGACCACCACGGTCGGCATCCTCACCACCCGGGTCACGCTGACCAGCGGCAAGGCCGTGGTCGCCGGGGTCGATGTGGCCGCGGACCCGGTCGGCACCCGGCGCAAGGTCGCCGTGGTCCCCCAACGGGTGAACCTGGACCGTTCGCTCAACGCCCGGCAGAACCTGATCTGGCACGCCGCCTACCACGGGGTGCCCCGCCGCGAGCGCAAAGCGCTGGCCGACGACCTGCTCGAGCGCATGGGGTTGGCCAACAAGGCCAAGGCCCGGATCGACGAGCTCTCCGGCGGCCAGGCCCAGCGGCTGATGATCGCCCGCGCCCTGACCCACCGCCCCGAGGTCCTGTTCCTGGACGAGCCGTCCACCGGTCTGGACCCGCAGGCCCGGCTCTTCGTGCACGAGCGCATCCAGGACCTGCGGGCCGACGGGGTCACCGTCGTGCTCACCACGCACGACATGGACGAGGCCGAGAAGCTGTCCGACCGGGTGGGGATCGTGGACCACGGGAAGCTGCTCGCCCTGGACACCCCCGAGGCGCTGATCAAATCCCTGCCGGGCGGGGCGACCATCGACGCCGCGGTCCAGCCGGGCGTGCTGCCGCCCGCGGAAACGATCGACCTGCTGTCCGCTCTGGACGGTGTGGAGAAGGTCGAGGAGATCCCGGGCGGCGGTGCGGACACCGATCCGGAACTGCGGCTGCGGCTGTACACCGGCGGGGAACCCGCCGCGCTGCTCGGCCCGGTCGCGCAGCTGCTGCACCAGCGCGGTGTGCCGGTGCGCGACCTGTCGCTGGGGACGGCGACGCTCGAAGACGTCTTCATCAGCCTCACCGGGAGAGAACTGCGATGAGTTCGCTGCGCGCGTTCGCCGCGGTGCTCGGCCGCGACGTGTTCGTCACCGGTCGGGAGCTGCCGAGCTTCCTGGCGCAGGTGCTGGTGCAGCCGGTGGCCTTGCTGTTCATCTTCGGCAAGGTGCTCGGGGAGCTCGGTTACGCCCAGCCGGGTTATGCGCAGATCCTGCTGCCGGGCATGGTGGCGTTGAACGCCTTCCTGGTGGCGCTGCAGAACACCTCGTTCCCGCTGGTGCTGGACTTCTCGTACTCCCGCGAGATCGAGGACCGCCTGCTGGCGCCGCTGCCGGTCAGCTGGGTGGCGATCGAGAAGATGGTGTTCGGCGCGCTGCGCGGGATGGTCGCCGCCGGCCTGATGGTGCCCATCGGGCTGTGGATGCTGGGCGGGGTGTCCTGGGACTTGAGCCGGCTGCCGCTGGCCATGCTGTGCGTGGTGCTCGGTTCCTGCTGCGGGGCGACGGTGGGGATGACGATCGGTGCCGCGGTGCCGCCCCGGCGGATCAACATCATGTTCGCGGTCATCCTGGCCCCGATCATGTTCACGGGTTCTTCCCAGTTCCCGTGGCCGCAGCTGGTGGACCTGCGCTGGTTCCAGTTGATCTGCGCGGTCAACCCGCTCACCTACGTCAGCGAGGGCATGCGCGGCGCGCTGCTGCCGGACGTGCCGCACATCCCGGCTTGGGTGTGCGTGCTGGCCCTGCTGCTGTCGATCAGCGCGTTCGGCGCGCTCGGCACCAAGTTCTTCCTGCGCCGCGCCCTGGACTGACGCCGGGCGTTCCCGCTCAGACGAGCAGGTCCACCCACACCATCCGGTGGTCGGAGGCTTCGGTGACCGGGTGCTCCCCGGTGGGCCAGAAGACCCCGCTGCGCAGCGGTTTCAGCGGCCACGACGGCAGCACGTAGTCCACCCGCAGGTTGCCGGGGGCTTCGTCGTTGAAGTCCCCGGTGTCGTGGAACGGGTTGCCCCGGTGCTGGGTGTTCGCCCCGCCCTGCCGCAGGGCGGCCGCGACGCCGCCGATGCTGCCGGGCAGCGGATCGACGACCCGGGGCGCGTTCAGCAGCAGCTGGGCGGCGGTGCTGTCGCCGTCGAGCGGGTCGGAGTTCTGGTCGCCGACGATGACGAAGCGCTCGCCTTCCGGCAGGCCACCGGTGGTGCCGGTGTCGTCGTAGATGTAGTCGCCGCGGCCGGGGGTGACGTAGTCGGCCCAGAAGCGGATCTCGTCGTGGTTGCGCAGCCCGTTGCGGTCTTCGGGCCCGTCGAAGTTCGGTGGGGTGGGGTGGGAGGCCAGCAGGTGCACGGTTTCGCCGCCGATGCGGATCGACAGGTCCCAGTGGGACTTGGAGGACAACCGCAGGTGACGGAGTTCTTCCGGGGAGTACCAGTCGGCCGGTTCGGGGGTCCGGGGGTCGTCCGGGAGCTTCGCGCCGGGCATGTCGGCCCAGCGGAAGTGCTGGAAGGTGCGGACCTCCTCGATCGGGTGCTTGGAGAGCACCACCATCCCGTACTGGCCGGGGAACTCCCCGAAGCCGAAGGCGTCGTCCGGGCCGCCGACGACACCGTCGTTGTTGAGGTCGAACCCGGACGGCACACCGGTGTTCACCGGGGCGGTGAACGCGTACGGGTAGTCGATGGGGTTCTTCCCGCGCTGCAGGTAGTTGGTGCGGAAGGCGTCGACCGCCGCGCCGCCGGGGACGTGGTCGAACTCGTTGAGCAGCACCACGTCCGGGCGAATGCGCTGGATCGCGTCGGCGATCGCGCGGGCCTGCGGATCGTCCGGTGTGGACAAATCGGCCAGCAGTTGACCTTCGGCCGGCCGGTTCAGCGAGGTGTTGAAGGTCGCGAAGCGGACCGGTGGGTCGGCTGCCGCGGTGGCCGGGGTGAGCAGTGCGGCGGTGATCAGCAGCGCGGCGAGGACGGCCCGTTTCACGAATCCCTCCAAGATCGGTGGAATCCGGGCACCCGGCGGGTCGGCCGAGTGCCCGGTGTCGAGCATCAGGCGCGGTCGCGGACGCAGCCGTGCCCGTGGGTGGTTTCCTCCGCCGTGGACAGCGACTTGACCATCGCGGTCTTCTCGGCCGCGCGCAGCTGGGCGCGCTCGGCCCTGGTCTGCATGCCGTTGATGTGCTCGGTGCTCTGCGAGTACGAGTCGATCACCGAGGCCAGTGCCTTCGCGTTCCGCTCCAGCGCCACGTAGTCCACGTTGGACAGGTTGTCGCCGGCGGTGTGGTAGTTCGGGTCGTAGGCCACGCCGGCGGTGCCGCCCCACTTGGCCGCCTGCTCCTCGGTCTTGATCTTCTCGGCCCCGGTGAACAGACCGCCGGCCGGGATGCCGACCGCGATGAACTCGCCGTAGTCGGAGCGGCCGTCGAAGTCGGTGCCTTCGGCCTCCACGCCCTGCTCGGCGAGCGCGGCCACGAAGTCCGCCTCGATCTGGGCGGAGCCCTCCGGACCCGGACCGGCGCCTTCCCCGTCGGAGTCGTCGCCGTCGTAGACGAAGTAGCCGGCGTTCGGCGAGCCGATCATGTCGAAGTTCAGGTAGAGCGCGATGTCCAGCTGCTCTTCGAAGGACAGGCTCTGCACGTACTTGGTGGAGCCGACCAGGCCGGACTCCTCGGCACCCCACCACGCGAAGCGGACCGCGTTCTGCACGTCCGGGGAACCGCCCATGCGCAAGGCGGTTTCCAGCAGAGCGGCGCTCCCGGTGCCGTTGTCGTTGATGCCGGCCCCTTCCGCGACGCTGTCCAGGTGGGCACCGGCCATCACGACGTTGTCGGTGCGCCCGGTGCGGGTCTGGGCGACGACGTTGCGGGTGGTGACGCTCTCCAACCTGGACTGGATGTCCAGCTGGACCTCGGCACCGGCCTGCCCGGCCAACTGCTCCCCGACCTGCTTGGTGACGCCGGCGGTGGGGATGCGGGCGTCCTCCGGGTCGCCGAGGGTGCCGTTGAGCGCGCCGTCCACGTCGTTGTAGATGATCGCCGCACTGGCCCCCAGGTCGGAGGCCACCTGCTGCTTCTCCGCGAAGGTGCAGGAGCCGCGCTGGACCAGCACCACGCTGCCGGAGATGTCCATGCCGTCGTAGTCGCTGGCTTCGCACCCCGGGGTGTCGTCCACCGGGGCAACGGTCAGCGGCGCGGTGATGCCGCCTTCCGGGGTGGCCGGGGAGTACTCGAGCGCGCTGCCCTCGACCGGTTCGCCGGCCACCGCGAGGCTGAACGAGTCCAGGTAGTAGGCCTGGTAGGTGAATTCCGGAGTGGTCACGTCGAAACCGGCGCGGCGCAGCTTGTCCGCCACGTAGTCCACGCTGGCCTCGTAGCCCGGCCGCCCGGAGGCCCGGTTGCCCTCGTTCTGGTCGGCGATGCGCTGCAGCGCGACCAGGTGCCGGTTGACGGCGTCGGCGCTGATCTGGTCGCCGAGGTCCGCCGGAGCGGCCAGCGCTGGCGCGGTGATGCACATGGCCGCGGCACCGGCGACCGCAGCGGTCACCGCGTGCCGACGCGACTTGAAGGTTCTACGGCTCATCCGTACTCCCCGATTCGGGTGGATCTATGCACTCGATAGCCTTTGGAAGATCACGCTACGAAGTCAAGCCTGCGCGAAAAAGCGTTAAGAACCAGGAATCCTTTCCCGTTTTTACCGATTTGCCTACGCCGAAGTTTGCTCCGCGCCCGTCCGACGCGCCATTCGCGCTTCACACGGACTACCGTCTGGGGCATGTACGCGATCACCATCCGTGAACCAGGTGGCCCGGAAGTTCTGGAGTGGACCGAACGGCCGGACCCGCAGCCAGGTCCCGGTGAAGTGCTCATCGACGTCGCCGCCAGCGCGGTCAACCGCGCGGACCTGAGCCAGCGGCAGGGGCACTACCCGGCCCCGAAAGGCGCCAGCGACGTCCTGGGCCTGGAGTGCTCCGGCACCATCGCCGCGCTCGGCGAAGGGGTGACCGGATGGCAGGTGGGCGACGAGGTGTGCGCCCTGCTGGCCGGCGGGGGTTACGCGGAGAAGGTGACCGTCCCAGCCGCCCAAGTGCTGCCCAAACCGTCCGGTGTGGACTTGGTGACCGCGGCCGGAATCCCGGAAGTCGTCTGCACGGTGTGGTCCAATGTGGTGATGAAGGCCGGCCTGAGCAGTGGTCAACTGCTGCTGGTCCACGGCGGTTCCGGTGGGATCGGCACCTGCGCCATCCAGGTCGGGCGCGCGCTCGGCGCCCGCGTGGCGGCCACCGCGGGAGCCCCGGAGAGCCTGGAGCTGTGCCGCGAACTCGGCGCCGACCCGGTGATCAGCTACCGGGACGAGGACTTCGTCGAGGTGGTCAAGGAACTCGGCGGCGCCGACGTCATCCTGGACAACATGGGCGCGTCCTACCTGGATCGCAACCTCCGCGCCCTGGCCCCCGACGGGCACCTGGCCATCATCGGTTTCCAAGGCGGCAACAAGGCCGAGTTGAACATGGGGCGGATGCTGCTGAAGCGGCTCACCCTGTCGGTGATCGGACTGCGCGGCCGCCCGGTGGACGGCCCGCACGGCAAAGCCGCCATCGTCGCCGACGTGCGCGAGAAGGTGTGGCCGATGATCGAATCCGGTCAGGTCAGGACGATCGTGCACGACCGGGTGCCGCTGGCGGAAGCCTCCCGGGCGCACGCCATGCTCGAAGCCGGCGGGGTGCGCGGGAAGATCCTGCTGGTGCGCTGAACCGCCCGGACGGGACCTGCCGGGCGGGCCCACCCGGGCCCGCCCGGCGTCAGCCGAGCTCGGCCATCGCCCTGGTGAGCTGGTCCACTTCCCAGGCGTTGGTGTAGTGCGCCAGCCCCACCCGGACCACACCGCCGACCTCACCGACCCCGAGCACGGAGAACACCCCGTGGGTGCCGGGGTCGGCGAACGCGCACACCCCCTGCTCGGCGAGGAACTTCACCACGTCGTCGGCCTTCACGCCGTCCACGGTGAAGGCCAGCACCGGCACCCGGCGCATCGCGTCCCCGATCACCATGACGTGCCGCAGCCGCCGCAAGTTGTTGGTCAGCGTGGCCAGCAGCCCCGCCTGGTAGGACTTCACCGACGCCAGGGAGGTCAGCACCCGCTCCCGCCGCGGGCCCACCGCCGCGTCGTCCAGGGCCGCCAGGTAGTCGACCGAGGCCACCAGCCCGGCCAGCAGCGGGTGGGCGTGCGGGCCGAGCTCCAGCCGCTCCGGCCCCCGCGCCCCCGGCTCCAAGGCCACCGGCGGCAACTGGTCCAGCAGGGCCGGGTTCCGGAACGCCAAGGCCCCCACCGGCGGCCCGCCCCACGCGGAGGCGTTCACCGCCACCACGTCCGCCCCCATCGAATTGATGTCCAGCGGCACGAACGGCGCCGCGGCCGACGCGTCCACCACCACCAGGGCGCCGTGCTCGGCGGCGGCCTCCACGACCGACCGCAGGTCGGGCCGGGTGCCGACCGCGCCCGAGGCCGCGGTGATCGCCACCACCTTGGTGCGCGGCGTGATCAGGTCCCGGAACTGCCAGGCGGGCAGCTCGCACGTCTCGATGTCGACTTCCGCCCAGCGCACGGTGCTGCCGGACCGCTGCGCGGCCCGCTGCCACGGGTCCACGTTGGCGGGGTGGTCGAGCCGGGACACCACCACGTCGTCGCCGATCATCCAGCCGTCCCCGAGGGCATCGGCCAACCGCTGCAGCAGCACAGCGGAACTGGGGCCCAGCACCACCCCTTCCGGCCTGGCCCCGGTCAGATCGGCGATGGCGCGACGAGCGGCTTCCACGATCGCCTCGGCCCGCTGGGACGCGGGGAAGATCCCGCCTGGACCGGATACCGGAGCCCGCAGGGCGGTCGATACCGCGGTCGCCACCTGTTCTGGAACCTGCATGCCTGCCGGGGCGTCAAGGTGCACCCACCCGTCGCCCAGTGCGGGGAACAACCCGCGAACCGCAGCGACGTCGAACGCCATGCCAGACACCGTAAGCGCGCTGCCCGGGGAGCTCGCCGCCGGGTGGTCGAAGTCCCGGGCGGGCGGGTTGGCCGGAAGCGCCGCCGACAGGCCAGGATGGAGGCATGAACCACGACGAGAACACCGGCAACCCGAACGTCTTCGTCATCGGAAGGGACGGCGAACCGGTGGGCCCCACCGGTGAGGCGCAGAAGGGCGACGAGTCCCAGGAGCGCGGCGAAGACCTCGGTGACCTGGTCGAACAGCCGGCCAAGGTGATGCGCATCGGCACGATGATCAAGCAGCTGCTCGAGGAAGTGCGCGCGGCGCCCCTGGACGAGGCCAGCCGCACCCGGCTGAAGGAGATCCACCAGTCCTCGATCCGGGAACTGGAGAAGGGCCTGGCCCCGGAGCTCATCGAGGAGCTGGAGCGGCTCACGCTGCCGTTCACCCAGGAGGAAACCCCTTCCGACGCCGAACTGCGGATCGCGCAGGCGCAGCTGGTCGGTTGGCTGGAAGGGCTGTTCCACGGCTTGCAGACGGCGCTGTTCGCCCAGCAGATGGCGGCGCGGGCGCAGCTGGAGCAGATGCGCCGCGGCCTGCCGATGGGGGGACGCCAGGAAGGCGACAGCGACCACCACTCGCGGGGAACCGGGCAGTACCTGTGACGGCGGGAGCGGGCGGGCCGGGAGCGGAACGGTGTTCTCCGGTACCGGCCAGCCCGAAAGCCGGGGCATAACGGACGTAGGACCACAACTGCGGACACGCGCGGCGACCACCGGTCAAGCGGGAAACAGTAGCTGGTGGCGGGCCACCGGCGGTCACCAACGCCCTAGCCCTTGGGGTGAAACGAAGGATCGGTACTCTGACCCACTGTGCAGGCCACAAGCACGCTAGAGCGACCCGAGGCTCCGCCGGAAGCATCTTCCCGGAGTTTCCGTAAAGCGTTCAACGACATCCGCGGAGGCATCCGCCAGCGCGAGCTGTGGGCTCACCTCGGCTGGCAGGACATCAAGCAGCGCTACCGCCGTTCGGTGATCGGCCCACTGTGGATCACCATCGGCATGGGGATGACCGCTGCTGCGCTGGGGCTGCTGTACTCCCAGCTGTTCCAGCAGGAGATCAACACCTTCCTGCCCTACCTGACGGTCGGCTTCATCATCTGGAACTTCATCCTCGGTTGCCTCACCGAGGGCACCGAGGTGTTCATCGCCAACGAAGGCCTGATGAAGCAGTTGCCGGCGCCGATCAGCGTGCACGTGCTGCGCCTGGTGTGGCGGCAGACGCTGTTCCTGGCGCACAACATGGTCGTCTACCTGATCGTGCTGGCCATCTTCCAGATGCCGGTGAACTGGACGCTGGTGCTGGCGGTCCCGGCCGTGGTGCTGCTGATGGTCAACGGCGCCTGGGTGGCGCTGCTGTTCGGCATCGTGGCGACCCGGTTCCGGGACATCCCGCCGGTCATCAACAGCCTGTCGACGCTGTTGTTCTTCATGACGCCGATCGTGTGGCGGGCGGACATCCTCGAGCAGCGCGGCCAGGGCGACCGGGCCTACCTCGCCGAGTTCAACCCGCTCTACCACTACATCGAGATCATCCGCGATCCGCTCATCGGACAGCCCCCGCAGCTGCTGAACTGGATCGTGGTGCTCGGCTGCACGGTGGTGGGCTGGCTGCTGGCACTGCTCGTCATGCGGAACTACCGCGCCCGCGTCACCTACTGGATCTGATCGGGGGCTGAAGAACTGTGGTCAGCATCGACGTCTGGAACGCAGCGGTTGACTTCCCGATCTTCGACGCGAAGTCCCGTTCGCTGAAGAAGTCCGTGCTCGGCAAGGCCGGCGGTCGGATCGGCACCGAGAGCAAGGTGCCGGTCATCGAGGCGCTGCACGACATCAACCTGTCGCTCCGGCACGGCGACCGGGTGGCCCTGGTCGGCCACAACGGGGCCGGCAAGTCCACCCTGCTGCGGCTGCTGGCGGGCATCTACGAGCCGACCCGGGGCAGCGCCCAGGTGATCGGCAAGGTGGCCCCGGTGTTCGACCTGGGCGTGGGCATGGACCCGGAGATCTCCGGCTACGAGAACATCATCATCCGCGGCTTGTTCCTCGGGATGAGCCGCAAGCAGATGGAGAAGCGGGTCGACGAGATCGCCGACTTCACCGAGCTCGGCGATTACCTGCAGATGCCGCTGCGCACCTACTCGACCGGCATGCGGGTGCGGCTGGCGCTGGGCGTGGTCACCTCGATCGACCCGGAGATCCTGATCCTGGACGAGGGCATCGGCGCGGTCGACGCGAGCTTCCTGGAGAAGGCCCGCGGTCGGCTGCACGACCTCGTCCGCCGGTCCGGGATCCTGGTGTTCGCGTCGCACTCCGACGAGTTCCTGATGGAGCTGTGCAACACCGCCCTGTGGCTGGAGAAGGGCGGCATCCGGGAGCAGGGGTCGCTGCGCGAAGTCTTGACCCACTACAAGGGCTACGACCCATTCGAGAACTTGAGCGAGGAAGCACAGGCCCGGATCGGCGAGTCCGCGGGCGTGGAACAGGGGTAGGGAGACCTCATGAGCACTGGCTCCGCACAGCAGCTGCCGAACGGTTCCGTCGTCGCGGTGATCGTCACCAGAAACCGCCGGGAGCTGCTGGCCGAGTCGTTGAAGGTCATCGCAAGCCAAACCCGCCTGCCGGACCACCTGGTGGTCGTGGACAACGGGGTGGAACAGCCGGCCGAGGACGTGGTGGCGGATTGCCCGATCCCCTCCACCTACCTGCTGTCCCGCCGCAACCTCGGCGGGGCCGGCGGGTTCGCCCTCGGCATGCTGCACGCCCTCGCCCTGGGCGCCGAGTGGGTGTGGCTGGGCGACGACGACGGCCGCCCGGCCGACGAGCACGCGCTGGAGACGCTGCTCTCGGTGGCCGAGCGGAAGAAGCTCGCCGCGGTGTCCCCGGTGGTGGTCAACATCGACACCCCGGAGAAGCTGGCCTTCCCGCTGCGCCGGGGTCTGGAGTGGAAGCGCCGGGTCAGCGAACTGGGCAGCACCGACTTCCTGCCGGGGATCGCGTCGTTCTTCAACGGTGCGCTGTTCCGCGCGGCCACTCTGGACGTGATCGGGGTCCCGGACTACCGGCTGTTCTTCCGGGGCGACGAGGTGGAGCTGCACCGCCGGCTGGTGCGCTCCGGGCTGCCGTTCGGCACCTCGCTGCGCACCCGGTTCCTGCACCCGGACGGGTCGGAGGAGTTCAAGCCGATGCTCGGCGGCCGGTTCCACGCGCAGGACCCGTCGGACGAGGTCAAGCGGTACTACACCTACCGCAACCGCGGCTACTTGCTGTCCCAGCCGGGGATGCGCCGGATCGGCGCGCTGGAAGTGGTCCGGTTCGGACTGTACTTCGTGTGGCAGCGGAAGGACCCGAAGGCGTTCCGGCAGTGGCTGCGGTTGTTGCGCCAAGGACAACGGGAGCGCTTCTTCCGCCGTTGACCGTCCGGTTACGACAACCTTAGAGTTTTCTGAGAAAAATCTGAGATCCGCAGCTCACGGCACCGGCGTGCGCGACAGTTCACACCACGCCGGAATGCCGTTAAACCGGTCGGTTCCGCGACTACTATTCTTCCTGCGTGCTCAAGGGTCAGGAAGACCCCCGCCGAACGGATGATCCTGCGGCGGGCACCTCAGCAACCCGGCGACCGTCGGCGAGCCGGCTGAAGTTCTTCGCGTCGCTGTTCGGTGTCATCGGCACGGTGCTCGCCCTGGCGGTTCCTTTCTTACCGGTCAACTACGACATCACCACGCTGCGGTGGCCGACCGCGCAAGGCACCCAGTCGGTTTCCGCGCCGCTGGTCAGCTACTCGCCGGTGTGGTTGAACGCCGAGGTGCCGTGCGAGTCCGCCCGCAGCTTGGACGCCCGCAGCGACGGCCCTGGTGTGTTGCTGAGCACCAACCCGCCTTCGTCGGACTACGGGAACCTGACCGGCCTGATCCTGCAGGTGCACAACGGCAACCTGACCGTCCTCATCAAGGGCCAGCAGGTGGGCAGCATGCCGCTGCCGGACGGGGACTGCTCGATCTCGGTCCACTCGGACGGGCACCGCACCACCGCCAGCATCGGCGAGGAGTCGATCGCCAACCTGGCCGGTGACCGCCGTCCGCAGGTGACGGGCATCTACTCGGACCTGGACGAGGCGACCGACCCGATCTCCGGGCTGTCCTTCGAGGCGCGGGTGGACAACCGCTACGAGAGCTACCCGACCACCCTGAAGCTGGTCGTGATCGCGCTCGCGGTCGCCTGCTTCATCGGCTCGGTGGTGTGCCTGCGGCGGCTGGACATGCGGGCCGGGCGGCGTCCGCCGCGGCTGGTGCCGCCGAAGTGGTGGAAGCCCACCTTCCGCGACGTCTCGGTCATCAGCGCCCTGGTGCTCTGGTGGATCATCGGCGCGATGACCTCGGACGACGGGTACATCCTGACCATCGCCCGCGCCCGGGAGGACGTCGGCTACGTCAGCAACTACTACCGCTGGTTCGCGGTCCCCGAAGCCCCCTTCGGCTGGTTCTACGAGCTGTACTCGCTGTGGGTGCAGATCTCCACCGCCACCCCGTGGGTGCGGCTGCCCGCCCTGCTGATGGGCATCGTCAGCTGGATGCTGATCAGCCGCGAGGTGCTGCCCCGCCTGGGCCAGCAGGTGCGGCGCAGCAACGCCGCCGGCTGGGCCGCCGCGGCCGTGTTCCTGGCCTTCTGGCTGCCCTACAACAACGGCCTGCGCCCCGAGCCGGTCGTGGTGCTGTTCTCGCTGCTGGCGCTGTGCGCGGTGGAGCGCGCGGTGGCCACCGGGCGGCTGATGCCGGCGGCGCTGGGCCTGGTCGGCGCCGCGCTGTCGGTGGGCGCCAACCCGCACGGGCTGGTCTCGGTGCTGCCGTTCATCGCCGCGTTCAAGCCGCTGTTCCAGCTGGTGCGCAAGCGGGCGCAGGAGTTCGGCTGGCTGCCGGTGCTGGCCCCGATCGCCTCCTCCGGATTCGTCATCCTGACCCTGGTCTTCTCCGACCAGACCATGCAGTCGGTGCTGGACGCCACCGAGCTGCGCACCGACCTGGGCCCCAGCCAGAGCTGGTACGAGGAGCTGAGCCGCTACGACCTGCTGTTCAGCCCCACCCCGGACGGCTCGATGACCCGCCGGTTCCCGGTGATGCTGGTCATCCTGTGCCTGATCACCTGCGGTGTGGTGCTGCTGCGGCGCGGCCGGATCCGCGGTGCGGCGCTCGGCCCGAGCCGCCGGCTGCTGGCGGTGGCCGGGATGTCGTTCCTGGTGCTGATGATGACCCCGACCAAGTGGTCGCACCACTTCGGCATCTTCGCCGCGGTCGGCGGTGCGCTGGCCGCCTTGACCGCGCTGGCCACCAGCTCCACGGTGCTGCGGTCCCGCCGGAACCGGGCGGCGTTCTTCGCCGGCCTGATGGCGATCCTGGCGTTCGCGGCGACCGGCCCGAACGCGTGGTGGTACGTCTCCAGCTGGGGCGTGCCGTGGTTCGACAAGCCGCCGCAGCTGAAGGGCTACCACCTCAGCACGATCCTGCTGGTCATCGCCGCCATCTCGCTGATCGTGGCGCTCATCGAGCACCTGCGGCTCGACGAGCACAACCCGAAGGTGGTGAACGAGAGCTTCCGCGGCGAGGAGAAGGGCAGCCGGGCGCTGCGCCTGGGCACCGCCCCGCTCTCGATCATCTGCGCCCTGCTGGTGGTGTTCGAGCTGGCCAACTTCGGCAAGGTCGTGCAGAAGCAGTGGGGCAGCTTCAGCTTCGGCTACGACAACGTCCGGCAGCTGGCCGCGCAGAGCTGTGGGCTGTCCGACTACATCTACGTCGAGACCAACCCCCAGGCCGGGATGCTGCAGGTGTCGTCCGAGCAGCCGACGGTGGCCGCCCCGTCCGAAGACCCGGACATCGGGGTGCCGCCCAAGCGGCTGGCCGGCAAGGAGGACGCCAACCAGTACCTCGAGGCCAAGATGGAGGGCTTCAACCGGCCGGGCCTGCCCCCGGGCGACGGCACCGACCCGCAGGAGCCCGACTGGGACCCGCCGCACCAGTTCGGCGGGGACAACGCGCCGGTGTGGGGCAGCTACGACTCGGCCGGCGTCGGCACCGGCGAGCTGCGCACCCAGTGGTACGACCTGCCGGAGCGGGCCGCCACCGGGGAGGTCCCCGTGGTGATCTCGCTGGCCGGCGCGGAGCTCGGGGCGAACTCGATCGCCCTCGAGTTCGGTCGGGACACCGAGCAGGGCTTCCAGATCATGGAGCGCCGGTACGTGGTCCAGGGGCCGGCGCCGCGGTGGCGCGACTACCGGTACACGATCTCCGGCAAGGCCGAAGGCGCCACCAAGATGCGGATCGTGGCCACCGACAACTCGCTCGGGCCGCACGGCTGGCTGGCGGTGAGCGCCCCGCGGGCGCCGCAGCTGGTCAACATGACCGAATTCGTCGGCGACCAGTCCACGTTCGTGGAGTGGACGGCGGCGCTGGTGCACCCGTGCCTGCAGATCCCGGGCATCCACAACGGCATCGCCGAGATCCCGAAGTTCCGGGTCGCCGCCGGGGCCGAGGTCCGCGACGTCGGCCAGGGCTGGTCGTCGCCGGACGCCGGCGGGCCGTTCGGGTGGATGAACGTGGCGACGAGCATGCGCGAGCTGCCCACGTACTTGCGCAACAACATCCACCGGGACTGGGGCTCGCTGTACGCGGTGGACCCGTACGAGCCGGATGCGCTGCCCGCGCAGTCGGCGATGGAGGTGCACACCGAGACGCACTGGGGCACGTGGAGCCCGGGCCCGCTGACCAAGACCGTCCAGCTGCCCGGTGACGTGCCGAGCTCGAACGACCGCAACGACATCGTCCCGTTCGAGGCGTTCGAGGACGGCGAGGACGAAGCGGACGACACCCAGGAGTGACCTGGGCGCGAGGAGGCCGGAGGTCCCGGTGAACGGGCCTCCGGCCTTCTGCTGTCGGAGGAATCCCCGGGGAATCGGCGCGCCGGGCGTTCCCCGAGAGCGAACCGCGCTGTTGCCGCCGGGCACCGCGTGGTGGCCTGGGGACATGAGCGAACCACGACCAGCGCTGGTCCTGCACATCACCGGAACCAGCCACCCACTGCACGTCGCCCTCGCCCCGCAGGAAGCGGAAGCGCTGCGGGAGTCACTCACCGAGCTGCTGGGGAGCGGGGTGGCCAAGGCGGTCGCGACCGCTGACGGCGGTCATTTCTTCGTCAACTTCGCGCACGTGGCGACCGCGCACATCGAGCAGACCCGTTCCGACACCCACGCCTACGGGGCGCCTTCCCGCGGCACCGGGTTCAGCGGTTGAGGGAGCTGCTGCCGCGGTCCCGCCCGCCCGGGCGGGACCGGGTGGCGAGCGCGCTCACTCGCGGAAGACCAGCACCTTCAACATGATGAAGTTGATCAGGGTGCCCAATCCTTGGGAGATGACCCAGAACAGGGTGAACTGCCAGGGCTCCGTGGCGTTGAACAGCACGCACAGCAGCTGGTTGGAGCCCATGTTCACGAAGAACGTGATGGTGTAGAGCACGGCGAAAGCACCGGCCTTGGCCTTGGTGTTGCCGGTGTTGGCGCCGTGGAAGGTGAAGCGGCGGTTGATCAGGTACGAGGCGGTCGTGCCGAGGATGAACGAGATCGACTTGGACAGCCACACCGGCCAACCCAGCACGCCCAGCAGCAGCGAGTACGTGCCGAAGTCGATGACGGCGCAGCCACCACCGATGATGATGAACCGCAGCAGCTGGTGGAACACGCCGAGCTGCTTTTGATCTGATTTGGCAGCGGATTCGGCCACAGCCACCGCGACACCCCGCTGGAATCGACTACAGAACCGGTGGAAGAACTCGTGTGGCGAGTGTAGCCGGACAACGGAGCTCGTCTGCACTGGCCAGTTCTCCCCGACCGGGGGTCACGCCCTGTCGTGGATAGACTCGGCTGGGTGGAATCGGCGGAGGACCGGCTTCGAACGCTCACCGGGCGGGGACGTCCCGCCCCGAGCGGAGCCCGCGCGGCCGCCACCCGGGACGGTGCACGAGCAGTCCTGGTGGCCTGCCGGGCCGGTCACCGCGGGCCCGCCGCCCGAGGAGCGGGGCGCGGCTCGCGGTCGTCCGCCACCTCGCCAGTCCGCCCCAGCGGACTGGACGACGAGTTCCCGCGCACCGCGTTCGACGAGCTGCCGCGGTGCGCAGCACCCGCGAAGTCCGGTATGCCGCGGAACACCCGGTTCTTCCGCTTCCCGCCCCGATCAACCGTTCGGAACCGGGTGCGCGGATTGAGCGGTTCCCCACAGCGACAAGCCGTTGTTCCGCTCGGCCGGCAGGATGGGGCCCGCCGCCCGGTGGATAAAATCAGCGCGTCCGGTCACGTTTCGTCCCTGGACGTGTTCACAACGTTCGGAAGAAGTGCCCGGGACCGATGGCGTTCCCCCCACCGGGGCTGGACTCCTGCGGTGGACTTCCCGGACGGCCCGGGGCTGGGCCGGTCGCGCCGTGGACTGGACGCGACGGTGCTGGACGCCGGGGACGGCTCCCCCACGTCGAGGAGTCCCGCACCACCCCCGAAGCAATCGAGCAGATGTGTCCGCGAATCGACGAGTGGCGCGAGGTCCGCGCTCCCGTCGACCCAGAAGGGATTTTCCGTTCCGATATGGCCCGGAGGCTAAACCTGTGACGGCCACGCTTGAAACCCGAACACTCGTCGGCTGGGGCCGAACTGCGCCCACCCAGGCCCGAGTGCTGCGAACCAACGACATCGACGACATCGTGCGCGCTGTGCGCGAGGCGGACGAGCGCGGCGTGATCGCTCGCGGATTGGGCCGCAGCTACGGCGACCCGGCGCAGAACGCTGGCGGCACCGTGATCGACATGACCGCGTTGAACCGGATCCACGAGATCGACCCGGACAACGCGGTGGTGGACGTCGACGCCGGGGTCAGCCTGGACCAGCTGATGAAGGCGGCCCTGCCGTACGGCCTGTGGGTTCCGGTGCTGCCGGGCACCCGCCAGGTGACCATCGGCGGCGCGATCGCCAACGACATCCACGGCAAGAACCACCACAGCGCGGGCAGCTTCGGCAACCACGTGCTGTCGATGGACCTGCTCACCGCCGACGGCCAGGTCCGCACCCTCACCCCGGACGGCGAGGAGTCCGAGCTGTTCTGGGCCACCGTCGCGGGCATCGGCCTGACCGGCATCATCCTCCGGGCGAAGATCCGGATGACCCGGACGGAAACGGCTTACTTCATCGCCGACGTCGACCGGACCAACAACCTCGACGAGACGATCGAGCTGTTCAACGACGGCTCCGACGACAAGTACACCTACTCCTCGGCGTGGTTCGACTCGATCTCCACCGGACCGAAGCTGGGTCGGGCCGCGTTCGGCCGGGGCTCGCTGGCCACCCTGGACCAGCTGCCGCCGAAGCTGCGCGCGAACCCGCTGAAGTTCGACGCGCCGCAGCTGCTGACGCTGCCCGACGTGTTCCCACCGCGGCTGGGCAACAAGCTGACGTTCAGCATGATCGGCGAGCTGTACTACCGGAAGACGCCGAAGCGCGGCCGGGGCCTGATCCAGAACCTCACCGCCTTCTACCACCCGCTCGACCTGATCGGCGAGTGGAACCGGGCGTACGGTTCGCAGGGCTTCCTGCAGTACCAGTTCTCCGTGCCGTACGGCAAGGAGGACGAGCTCAAGAAGATCATCAAGAAGATCGCGCACTCCGGCCACGTCTCGTTCCTCAACGTCATCAAGAAGATGGGCGAGGGCAACCGGGCGCCGCTGTCCTACCCGCACCCGGGTTGGCTGGTGTGCTTGGACTTCCCGATCGTGGACGGGCTGGGCCGGTTCTGCAACGAGCTGGACGAGGACGTCCTGTCGTTCGGCGGGCGGCTGTACACCGCGAAGGACTCGCGGACCACGGCGGAGACCTTCCACAAGATGTACCCGCGGGCGAAGGAATTCCGGAAGATCCGCCAGACCGTAGACCCTGAAGGCATTTTCGTCTCGGACATGAGCCGGAGGCTTGAGCTGTGATCGACGCCGTTGGAAACCCCCAGTCGCTGCTGGTGCTCGGCGGCACGTCCGACATCGCGCTGGCCGTCGCCGAGAAGTACGCCAGCAACCGTCCGATGCGGATCGTCCTGGCCGCCCGCCCGTCGGAGCGGTTGGAGGCGGCCGCTGAGCGGCTGCGCAAGACCGGAAGCACGGTGGTGACCGTGCCGTTCGACGCGCGCAAGGCGGAAACCCACGACGAGGTCATCGAGAAGGCCTTCGCCGAGGGCGACATCGACGTCACCCTGGTCGCCTTCGGGGTGCAGGGCGACAACGAGAAGGCCTGGACCGATGTGGAGACCGCGCGGGAGATCGCCGAGGTCAACTACGTGGCCCCGGTGACCTTGGGCGTGCGGTTGGCGGAGAAGCTGCGCAAGCAGGGCCACGGCCACCTGGTCGTGATGTCGTCGCCGGCGGCGGAACGGGCTCGCCGGTCGAACTTCGTCTACGGCTCGTCCAAGGCCGGGCTGGACTCCTTCTACACCGGACTGACCTATGCCCTCAGCGGCTCCGGCGTGAAGGTCACCGTGGTTCGGCCGAACTTCGTGCACACCAAGCTGACCGAAGGCATGAAGCCGGCCCCGATGGCGCAGACCCCGGACCAGGTCGCCGATGTCATCACCGACGCGGTCCGCAAGGGCAAGGAGCAGGTCTGGGCTCCGGCCCAGATGCGCTGGGTGATGACGGTGCTGCGGCACCTGCCTCGGGTGATCTTCCGCCGGCTGCCGTTCTGATCAGCTGGTCTTCGCGCGGGCCCGTCGGTTCCCTCCGACGGGCCCGTTTTTCTTGCTCTATCGGGTGAACCTGGCCGTTGTGACGATATTGAGATGCGCCGCGGGTAAATCCGATGGGCTATTGCGCAGATCAATAGGGTATGGGAGTCCTTTCACCCCCTGGCCGGCCGCTGTCGCAGCCCTCCGTGTACGTCCCGCCGCGGCGCGCTGCCGTGCCGATCGGTCTTCCAGTCCTGGCTGGACTGACGTTGCTGCTGGGCGTGCTCGCGGTGCTCGCCCCGGTCACGGTCAAGGACCCGGTGGTGACCTGGCCGAAGGCCGATTCGCCCACCCGGGCCACGGTGCTGCCGTTGTCCCCCTACCGCCCACTGGAGTTCTCCGCGACGGTGGACTGCGGGACGCTGCACGCGGTTTCCCCCGGAACCGCGCTGCGCACGCACTCCCCCGGCGGTCCGGGGTTGAACATCACCTCCGGCGCGGGCCAGGTGCGGTTCTGGGTGGACGGGACCGAGGTGCTGGTCGACGACCTCCGGAGCAACTGCGGTTACCGGGTGGAGGCCGATGCGGACGGGGTGCGCGTCTTCCGGGACGGCGCCCTGGTGGCGAACCGACCGGACCTGCTGCCCCCTCAGGTGTCCGAATTGGTCACCGACGCCGATTCGCTGGCGGGACTGCGGGTTTCCCTGCGCACCGACGCCCGCTACGAATCCAGCCCCACCCTGCTGAAGACGGTGCTGCTGCTGGCGCACGCCTGCTGCTTGGTCGTCGTGGTGGTGTGGGGCTGGCGGCACTGGCGCGGCCGGGAGAGCGCGCGGCTGACCGTTCCCCGCTTCTGCGCGGCCGATGCGGTGCTGGTGCTCATCACCGGCGCTTGGGTGTTCCTCGGACCGGCCAACATGGACGACGGCTGGTACATGCAGATGGCGCGCAACGCCAGCGAGTCCAGCGGCTACATCGGCAACTTCGTCTACATGTTCAACGTCACCGAGAACCCCTTCGTGCTCAGCCAGTACTTGCTGCAGGCGTGGGGGCAGCTCGGCGGCTGGTCGCTGTGGTGGATGCGGCTGGTGCCGACCTTGTGCGGGTTGGCCACCTGGGTGCTGCTGCGGATCCTGCTGGCCACGCTGCTGGGGCGGGCGGCGAAGCTGCGCGCCGTGCCGTGGGCGCTGCTGATCGCCCACCTGGTGTGGTACTTGCCGTACGGCACCACGCTGCGGCCGGAGCCGGTGATCGTGCTGTGCGCGGCGGCCACCCTGGTGTTCGCGGAACTGGCCATCCTGCGCCGCTCCGTCGGGGCGCTGGCGGTGGCTGCGCTGTGCACCGCGCTGGCCATGACCGCCTCGCCGTCCGGGCTGGTGGCGGCGGCCCCGCTGGTGCTGTGCCTGCCGTGGCTGCTGGAGTGGCTGCGCCGCCAACCGTGGCGGGCCCGGATCTCGGCGGTGCTGCTCGGCGCCGCGGCGACCACGGTGGTGGTGCCGGTCGGCTTCGCCGACGCCACGCTGGGCGACGTCGTCGAAGCCGCGGAAGTGCACAAGTGGTACTACCTGTCGTTCGCCTGGTACGAGGAGTTCGCGCACTACAACACGCTGCTGAACACCGCCGGGTGGGCGCGGCGCCTGCCGGTGCTGCTGACCTTGGCCGTGGTCGCCGTGGTGGCCATCGCCAGCGGACGGGGCGGCATGGGACGGGACCCGGTGCGCCGGTTGCTGATCGTCAGTTCGATCACCACCGCGATCGCCTTGGCCCTGATCTCCTTCAGCCCCACCAAGTGGGTCAACCACTTCCACGCGGTCGCGGCCGCACCGACGGTGCTGCTGGCCGCAGCGCTGCTGCGCTCCCCGCTGCCCAGGCGGTCCGGACCGGTGGTGCTGGGGGCCAGCGTGCTGCTGCTGGTCGGTGCGGTGTCGTTGAGCTTCGCGGGGAACAACTGGTGGGTCCCGTTCAGCGATGCCGGGCAGCGGTTCGGGAACCACCTCGACCCGGATCCGCAGACCAACGACTTGGAGCCGCACTTCGGCCCGCTGTACCTGCGCAACCCGCTGCTGTGGATCGGTGTCGCGGTGGCCGCGTGGCTGGTGGCCGGGTGGTTGCGGCGGCGCGGGAAGCTGAGCCGCCTGGGGCCGGACCGGGCGGTGCTGGTGAGCGCTTCGGCCACCGCGGTGCTGCTGATGCTGGGCCTGTTCGCCTACGCGCCGATCGCGCAGGCTCCCGGGTGGACGGTGGCCCGCTCCGGGTTCCAGACGCTGTTCGGGGACGGGTGCGGGTTGGCCAGCGACGTCCGGGTGCAGCTCCCGTCCGGTGAGCTGGGCGCTCCTGGTCCGGCCGAGTTGTCCGGGGACTTCCAGGAAGGTCCCCCGCCGCTGCGGACCTCCCCGTGGGGAGAACCGGTGACGATCTGGCACGACCACCGGCCGGACGGCACGACACCGGGGGTCGGTCGACTGGTCACCGGCTGGTACCCGATGGGCGAGGGCACCCACGTCACCGTGCCGGTGGCCGGGCGGCTCGAGGGCCAGCGGTTGACCGTGGAGTTCCGCACCGCCGACGGGGTGGTGCGCCGCCCGCTGCAGCCCGACCTGCGGCGGCCGACCCTGCACGAGTGGCAGCAGGTCGCGGTGCCGGTGCCGCCGCGGGCCGAAGCGGTCCGGGTGGTGGCGGTGGACCAGGTGACCGGGGCGGATTCGTGGCTGGCGGTGGCCGAGCCGAAGGTCACCGAGGCCCGCCCGGTCAGCGAGGTCACCCGGGGCCGGCCGGTGCTGGCCAACCACATCGCCGCCCCGCTGTGGCCGTGCGTGGACCAGGTGGGCATCAGCAACGGCATCACCGACGCGCCCCAGGTGCGCTTGACCACGGACGAGGCGCTGCCGCCGGAGTGGCTGGACAACATCTCCTACTTGGAGTGGGGCGGCGCCTGGGTGGAGACCTCCCGGGTGTGGACGCAGACCAAGCTGGCCGCCGAACTCCCGGGCGGTCCGCCTCGACTGCCGTGGGGGCACGTCTTCGAGGTGCGCTACCCGTACCCGACCGGGCAGTTCGACCTGGAGGTGGACCAGCAGGTCCGCTGGGGTTGGACGCGGCTGCCCTCGCTGGCCAACAACGACTACCCCGACATCGCTCGCAACGCCGGTACCCAGCCGGAAGAGGAGCAGGAGGAGAAAAAGGCCTCAAATAGGTAACAACGGGCAACTTTCTCCGCCCGATCGGCGATCTAGGAATGGCGGAGTCACCATTCCGCCGCATTCCCGGAACACGCGCGTTGCGGGAACCGACTGCGCCGAAGTGGGGTTCGGCGCGGTCCGGCACACCCCGCGGGTCCCCAGCCCGCCGTCGAAACCCTGGGGGCCCGCGGGTCCACCGTCACCACCGGTGGTGACGCGGTCCCGGGTGTTGCGGGTCCCCGCAGCACCCGGGACCTCCTCCGGTTCCCCCGGAAGACGCCCGGCCAGACCCCCAGACTGCCCGAACACCCCACCGGTGGTCGTCTCTGCAAACCACGCTCAACCCCGCCGGAGGAGTTGCCGGCGTCGTGGAACGCGTTCGCGGCGTCAACCTGGCGAGCGAAATAGCCCGCTCCACCCGACGCGGTCCCGCCGGATTGGCGAGGATGACCACAACACCACGGCTGATCACCAAAAGTGCGGGTGAGGTCCCTTGCGCAGCTCGACCCAGCTGGATCTGCCGGCCGGGCCGCGACGCTCACTGGAACAGCACCGGGGACCCAGCGGAGCTGGCTGGCGGTCGCTGCACCTCTTCGCCCTGCTCCTCGGGCTCGGCGGTCTGGTGTGCGCGCTGCTCCTCCCCCTGGCCCCGGTGTGGGTGCAGCGGACCACCGTGCACTGGCCGGCGGAGCAACCGGTGTCCACCACCGCGTTCTTCGCCCCGTACCGACCGGCCGAGTTCCGGGCCGAGTTCGACTGCGCTCCCCTGCGGACCGGGCTCGCCCGCCCCGGCAACACCACCGTCTTCGCCACCGTCCCGCCGAGGAGCGGCCGGGACGGCCTGGTGCTGACCGCGTCCGGAGGCGGCCTGCGGCTGGTGCTCGGCCAGCGGCAGCTCGAACTGCCGCCCCCGACCGGGGACTGCCGGCTGGAGGTCGTCTCCCGCGATCGGGGTTCCGCGGTCACCTTCAACGGGGATCGGACCGAGCTGCCCGGGGTGCTCCCCCCGGAGGTCTTCGTCTTCACCACCGACCTGCCGCCCTTCGCGGCCGGGGGGATCGCGGTGACCGCCCGCACCTATTCGTGGTTCGCCACCAGTCCCACGGCGGTCAAGTCGGTGCTCGTCGCGGTGGCTGCCGTGTCGGCCGCCGGGTCGCTGGTGCTGCTGGCGGTCCTGGCCCCCGCGGGGCGCCGCCGGCTGCGCCGTCCGGCGGTGGGCGTCACCGATGCCGGGGTGGCCGCGGTGCTCGCGGGCTGGTTGTTCATCGGACCGCTCACCGATGACGACGGCTTCGCGATGATGACCGTCCGCAACCACGACGCCGACGGGGACATCGGCAACTACTACCGCTGGTTCAACGCCTCCGAAGCACCGTTCACCCTGGTCCAGCACGTGATGCGGCTGGTGGCCGCGGGCGGCCTGGATCCCGCGTGGTTGCGCGTGCCGAGCGTGCTCGCCGGCTTCTGCACCTGGCTGCTGGTGAGCCGCGGCATCGTGGGCCCGCTGTGCCCCGGGGCGCGGCGCCGGGTGTTGCGCCCGACCACCGCGGTGTTCTTCCTGGCCTGCTGGTTGCCGTTCGGACTGGGCATCCGCCCGGAGGCGTTCGTCGCCCTGGGCACCGCGGCGGTGACCGCGGCGCTGCTGAAGGCCGAGCGGTCCCGCGCGCACCTGTGGTGGTTGGGAGTGGCGGCGGTGGCCACCGGGCTCACCGTGGCGATCACGCCCAGCGGGGTCGGTGCGGCGCTCGTCGTCTGCGTCTTCGCGCCCCGGATCGTCCGCCTGCTGTCCCGACCGGGGCCGGCGGCGCAGTGGTTGGTGGTGTCGGCGCGGGTGGCGCTGCTCTGCTGCGCCGGCGCGGTGGGCGTGGTGGCGATGTTCGCCGACTCCACGTGGAACGGGGTCAAGCAGGCCAGCCTGATCCACCACGAGTTCGGCCCGAGCCTGGGCTGGTACCAGGAGGTCAACCGGTACGCGGCGCTGCTCGGCCCCGGTTCTTGGGGGTCGGCCGGCAAACGGGTCGCGGTGCTGCTGGTGCTCGTCGCCCTGCCGCTGGCCACCGCGTGCGCGCTGCGGCAGCTGCACCACCGGGCCCGGATGCCGCGGGTGCCGTTGCTGGCCGGCGCCACGGGCGCGCTGTTCGCAGCGCTGTGGCTGAGCCCGTCGAAGTGGACGCACCACTTCGGGGTGCTGGCCGGGCTCGGTCCCGCTCTGCTGGCGGTGACCGTCGTGCTGCTGGTGCGGGCCGGTCGGCGGACCAGGCCCCCGCAGCAGGTGCGGGTGCTGGGCGTGGTGGGCGGTTGCGGTGCGGCAGTTGCCGCCGCCCTGGCGTTCACCGGCCCGAACAGCTGGTGGCTGCACTCGGACATCGCGATGCCGTGGTCGGACACCCCGGTGCGGCCGCTGGACAAACCCCTGCTGTGGCTGGGGATCGGCGCGGTCACCGCGCTGGCGGTCCTCCTGCTCACCACCCGGCACGACCGGTCCGAGCGGACCGGGGCGGAGGGTCTGGTGTGGACGTCAGCGCCGGCCGCGGTGCTCGCCACCGCCGCGCTGGCCTCGGTCGTGGTGCTGCTCGGCTCGTTCAGCGCCGCACCGCTGCGCATGGGCGACCGGTTCTCGGTGGCCCGGGCGAACTGGCTCACCGCCCGGGGGCAGGGCTGCGGGCTGGAGGACGAGGTGGAAGTCCTGCCGCTGGCCAGCCAGCTGCGCCCGGTCGAGGGGACCGCGCAGCTCAACGGGTTCGCCGAGGGAGGCCGACCGCCGGCGGAACCGGAGTTGCGCAGCAGCGGGCCGGGCCAACCGCTGCGGCCACCGGGCGGCGCGGTGCGCGGGATCAGGGCCGCCGAAGAGGTGTGGACGAGCCGGGCCACCGGTTCGGGGACCACCGGTTCGCTGACCACCCAGTGGTTCGGGCTGCCGCGGCTGCGCGACTCCCAGCTGCTGGCCGTGTGGGTCAACGGACGGATCTCCCCCGGCAACCGGTTGACCGTCGAGTTCGGCACCGGCAGCGGTGGCCCGGTGCGCCTCGTCGGGGCGCGGGAGCTGCGGGACCCGCCGCCGGTGGACCTGCCCTACGACGACCCGCAGCACGGCCGGAACCCGGGCTGGCGCAGCTTCGGGCACTGGCGGCTGCTCACCGTGCCGGCCGCGCAGATCCCCGCGGGGGCCGACCTGGTGCGGCTGCGCGCCGCGGACAACACCGTCGACCCGCAGGGGTACCTGGAGGTCAGTTCCCCGGTGGTGCGCGATGCCGTGCCGCTCTCCCGGGTGCTGGACGGGCAGCGGCCGGTGCTGATCGACTGGCCGGTGAGCTTCCTCTACCCCTGCCGCACCGAGTACCCGCGGGTGTCGGGCGGCACGGCGCAGAGCCCGCTGCTGCTGGTCACCACCCCGACCGGGGAGCGGTCCATGGCGTTCGACCCGAACGTCGGCGGGGTCTTCGCCGGTGTGCCGCTGGTCTCCCACCGCTACGAGCTTCCCAGCCGGCTGCGGGACGCTCCCGGAGTGCCGTGGGGCCGGGTGTACGCGGTGAGTTACCACCACGCCCGCGACGCCTACCGGACCACGCAACACCGTCAGCAGATCGGTGGAGCCGCCGGCGACCCCGGTTACCCCTTCCCCGGGACCTGAAGCCCCCCGGAAGCGTCCTTCATCTGCATGTTCGCCTGGTTTGTCTGAAACTTGGGTGCACATCAGGGGCTCGAGTCAACCAGGGGGGACAGTGCCGGACGGCGGAAGCGGACACACCTCGGCGGGGCTCGTCGAACCCGCGGCCGCCCCGCCGCCCGCTTCCGCACCGCGCCGCCGCTGGCAGCGGCCCACCGGGATCGCGGTGGGTCTGCTGGCCCTGCTGACCGGGTTGCTCGTCCCGTTCGCACCGGTGGTCGCCGACGACGTCACCGTCACCTGGCCGCGGCAGGGCGAACCCCCGGAGAGCACGCTGGCGTTCCTCGTCCCCTACCACCCGAGCCAGGTGCACGTCCACGTGCCGTGCCCCGTGGTGCGGGCCGGTTTACAACGCGGCGTTCCCACCACCGTGGTGTCCAGCAACCTGCCCGGACATCCGACGAACGGGTTCGCCGTCACCACCGCCGGGGACACCGTGCTGGTGCTGCTCGCCGGCAAGGAAGCCCTGCGGGTGCCGGCCGGCCCGGACTGCGACGTGACCATCGACGCCGATCGGAGCGGCAGCACCGCCCAGGTCGGCGCGCACCGGGTGGCGCTGCCGGGGGAACGCGTGCGGGACGTCGTGGTGTTCGCGACCGACCTCACCCCGCAGCAGGCCACCGGGATCGACGTGCGGGTGCGGACGGCGAACTGGTTCGAGAACTCCCCGTCCACCGCGAAGAGCTCGCTCATCACCGCGCAACTCGTCCTGGCCGCGGTGGCGTTCGCGCTGCTGGTGGCGCAGGACCGCGGCCGACGCCGCCGGCGGACCGCCCGTCCCCGCGGCCATCCGCTCCGCCTGCTGGTCGACGTGGCGCTGCTGGCGGTGCTCGGCGGCTGGTGGGTGTTCGGCCCGGTCACCGCGGACGACTCCTTCGCCGGGACGACCATCCGCAACGCGCTGCACACCGGGGACGTCGGCAACTACTACCGCTGGGAGAACGCCTCCGAAGCACCGTTCACCCTGGCCCAGCGGCTGCTGGAGCCGGTCGCGGCGCTCAGCGCCAACCCGTTGGTGCTGCGCGTTCCCAGCGTGCTCGCCGGGTTGCTGACCTGGCTGGTGTTGAGCAGAGGGGTTCTCGGGCCGTTGCTGCCCGAGCACAGCCGGCGATTCTGGTTCCGGGCGCTGGCGGCCGTGGCGTTCCTCGCCTGGTGGCTGCCGTTCGGTCTGGGGGTGCGCCCGGAACCGTTCGCCGCGCTGCTGTTGACCGCGGTGTTCGCGGCGGTGCTGCAGGCGGTCCAGCAGCAGCGGACCGCGTGGCTGGGGGTGGCCGTGCTCGCCGCCGGGTTGGCGGTGTCGGTGAACGCCATGGGCATCACCGCGATCGCCCCGTTCATCGCACTGGCCGGGCCGATCCGCCGCATGCTGTCCGTCCCGACGGCAGCTCTGCTGGCCGGGATCGGCGCCACCGGGGTGGTCGCCATGTTCGCCGACCAGTCGCTGGCCGGAACCGCCGCGGCCACCCGGCTGCACGAGCACTACGGCCCGGACGTGCCGTGGTTCCAGGAGATCCTGCGCTACCAGTACCTGCTCGGCTTCGACTCGCAAGGGGACGTGGCCCGGCGCCTGCCGGTGCTGCTGACCGCCGTGCTCGCCGTCCACTGCGGACTGGTCCTGTTGCGCGGGGCGAACCGGCTGACCGCGGGGCACGCCCACGCGGCACCGGTGGTGTTCGGCCTCAGCCTGCTGCTGATGGCGCTCACCCCGTCGAAGTGGACGCACTACTTCGGCGCGCTGGCGGGGATCGGGGCGGCAACGCTGGTCACGAGCGCGGTGCTGGTCGCGGTGGCCGCCCGGCAGCTGCGCTCGGACCGGGTGGTGCTGGTCGGCGGCGCGGTGAGCGCCGTGCTGGCCGCGCTCGCGGCGGCGTTGTCGTTCGCGGGCAAGAACAACTGGTTCCTGCACTCGCACTACGGGGTGCCGTGGGGCGAGCAACCGGTTCGGCCGCTGAACAACCCGCTGCTGTGGCTGGTCGCCACCGGGGCGGTGCTGGCGATTTCCAGCGCGGCGGGCGACTTCCGGCGCGCTCTGGTCCGGGCCCCGGCGGTCGTCGGCACGGCGGCCGTCGCGGCGGGCGTGCTGCTGGTGCTGTTCTCCTTCGCCATCGCCCCGCTGCGCCAGTCCGGCAGCTACTCCACCGCGGCGCAGAACCTGGCCGCCCTGTCCGGCCGGGGCAGCTGCGGAATCGCCGACCACGTCGTGGTCACTCCCGACGTGCCCGGAGGGGTGCTGCGCCCGGACGGGCCGGCCGAGGCCGTCGGCTTCGACGCGGGCGGCGGCTACGCCGAGGCGCCGCCCGGCGGGACCGAGCACGTCTGGGGCAGCCTGGCCGGGAGTCCACTGTCGACCGGAAGGCTCACCACCGGGTGGTTCGCGCTCCCTCCGCTGGCCGACGACCAGGAGCTCGCGGTGCCCGCGGCCGGCCGCACGGGTGACGGCAACCAGGTGGTCCTGGAATACGGTTCACCGTCCGGTGTCATCGGCTCCCGCGTGCTCGACGACACCCACCTGGACCCGGACGAGATCCCCGCCTACCCCACCGACCACGTGGTGGAGGACGAGCCCCAGGACAACCCCGCGTGGCGGGACTTCCCGGTTCCCGCGCGGGAAATCCCGCCCGGGACGGACCGGGTGCGCATCCGCGCCGTGGACGCCACCACCGACCCCGGCGGTTGGGTCGCGGTGGCCGCTCCGCGCGTGCGCGAAGCCGTCCCGCTGGCCGAGTACCTGCGCGGGAAAGGCCCGGTGCTGGTCGACTGGTCGATGACCTGGTCGGCCCCGTGCCTGCAGGACATGCCGCGAGTCGGTTCCGGCTTGGTGGAACCTCCCGCCTACCTGGTGACTTCACCCCCGGCGCTCGGTTTCGGCGGCACCGCCGCCTACACCCGCTCCATCGGCGGCAGTTTCGCCGGAGTCGTGGAAACCGGGCAGCAAACCGACATCCCCACTCGGCTTCCCGGGGTGACCGACCGCCCCGAGTACCCCGAGTGGGGACGCCTGGTCAAGGTCGATTACCCGTACCCGGCCGACGGGTACGACGTGCACCGCGTTGCCGTAACCCGGTGGGGTTGGCGAGGGGAGTAGACATGAGCGAACCAGTCCGCCAGCAAGCCCCGGCCCCGGTCCCGCAGCAGCGCTCCGATTCACCGCCCCCGCTGGTGTCCTACGTGCTGCCGGTGTTCAACGAAGAAGAGGGCATCCGCACCTTCCACGAGGAACTGCTCAAGGCCACCTCCCAGCGACCGGAGTTCGCCTACGAGTTCATCTACGTGAACGACGGCTCCAGCGACAGGACCCTGGAGATCCTGCAGGACCTGGCGAAGAACGACCCGCGGGTGCAGGTGGTGGACTTCTCCCGGAACTTCGGGCACCAGATCGCCATCACCGCCGGCCTCGACCACGCCACCGGGGACGCGGTCATCGTGATGGACACCGACCTGCAAGATCCCCCGGAAGTCAGTCTGGAGATGCTCGACGCCTGGGTCGCCGGCGCGGAAATCGTCTCCGCTCGCCGGAGGACCCGGCAGGACAGCGCGTTCAAGCGCCTCACCGCGCACGTCTACTACCGGATCCTGCGGCGATGCACCGAAGTGGACATTCCGGTGGACACCGGGGACTTCCGGCTGCTGAACCGGCGGGCCGCCGAAGAGCTGCGGGGCTTCCGGGAACGCAGCAGGTTCATCCGCGGCATGGTCGCCTCCATGGGGTTCCGGCACGTCGAAGTGCTGTTCGACCGGGCGCCGCGCGTGGCCGGCGAGACCAAGTACCCGCTGCGGAAGATGCTCCGGTTGGCGGCCGACGGGATGACCAGCTTCTCCACTGTTCCGCTGAAGCTCATCACCCGCATCGGTTTTCTCAGCCTCGTGCTGGCGGTGCTGGGCATAGGCTATTCGCTGACCCTGCGGCTCTTCTTCCCGGAGGTCACCGTTTCCGGCTGGACCATGCTGATGGTCGCGCTGCTGTTCCTCGGCGGGGTGCAGATGCTCTCGCTCGGGGTGATCGGCAGCTACGTCGGCCGCATCTACAGCGAAGTCCAGCGGCGTCCGCTGTACGTCGTGCGCAGAGTGATCCGGTATGACCGGGACTGAACCCCGCACCCTCGGTCGAGGACTGGTCAGCCGGCAGCTCGTGCTGTACGCGCTGATCGGCGCCAGCGGAGTGCTGCTGGACTACGCGCTCTTCCTGCTGCTGTTCAACGTGGCCGGATGGCACGAGCAGGTGGCGAACGCGGTCAGCACCACCGCCGGCATCACCAACAACTTCCTGCTGAACGCGTTCTTCAACTTCCGCAAGCACGACCGGATCCTGTTGCGTGCGCTGCGCTTCTACACCGTCGGGGCAGCCGGCATCGGGCTCACCTTCCTGCTGTTGGAGGTGTTCTCCGGCTGGCTGGGCATCAACGCCAACCTGGTCAAGGCGCTGTCCCTGCCGGTGGTGCTGCTCTTCCAGTACACGGTCAACAAGAAGTGGAGTTTCCGATGAAACTGGGCGTTGTCGGGGCTGGTGCCACCGGGCTGACCGCCGCGTTCGACGCGGTGAAGGCCGGCCATGACGTGACGGTGCTGGAGGCTTCCACCGAACTGGGCGGGCTGGCGGCGTCGGTGGAGGTCAACGGAACCCCGCTGGAGCGGTTCTACCACCACAGCTTCCGCACCGACCACGCCATGCTGGAGCTGATCCGGGAGCTCGGCCTGGCCGACCGGATGGTCTTCCACAAGCCCAGGACCGGGATCTACCTGGACGGGGAGCTGCACGACTTCGGCACGCCGCTGGAGATGCTGCGCTTCCCCGGTTTCTCCACGGTGGACCGGTTGCGCTTCGGCTTCTCCTCGGCGGTGCTCAAGGCCGTCCGCGACGGGTCCCGGTTCAACTCGGTCAGCGCCCTGGACTGGATGCGCCGCTGGGCGGGCCCGAGGGTCACCGAGCTGATCTGGCACCCGCTGCTGACCGGGAAGTTCGGGGACCACGCCGAGGAGATCTCGATGGCCTGGCTGTGGGCCCGCATCCACTACCGCACCTTCGAGCTGGGATATCTGCGCGGCGGCTTCGAACAGGTGTACCGGGCGCTGCTGGAAGCCATCACCGAGCGGGGCGGGAAGGTGGAGTTCGGCAAGCCCATGGCGTCGATCAGCCAACCCGGCAGCAGCGTCGTGGTGCGCACCGGGGACGACAGCAGCTACGAGTTCGACCACGTCATCGTCACCGTGCCGCAGACCGCGTTCGCCGAGGCCGCCGGCATCCCGACCGATCATGTGCTGTGGCGCAACCAGTACCTGGGGGCCACCTGCTTCATCCTGGAGTGCGACCGCAGCGTGATCCCCTACTACTGGCTGAACATCAACGACACCGCGTTCCCGTTCCTGGCGGTGGTGGAGCACACGAACATGGTCAGCCCGGCCGAGTACGGCGGCCGGCACATCGTCTACGTGGGCAACTACGTGCCGCGGGAGGACTGGCGGTTCACCACCCCGCCCGAGGAGCTGCTGGACGCCTACCTCCCGTGGCTGCGCAAGCTGAACCCGGACTTCGACAGGTCCTGGATCCTCGACTGGCAGTTCTCCAAGGCCGGTTTCGCCCAGCCGATCGTCACCCCGCAGTACCGGTCGCTGATCCCCGGGCACCGAACCCACCTGCCCGGCGTCACGCTGGCCACCATGTCCCAGATCTACCCGCAGGACCGCGGCCAGAGCTACGCGATCGAGATGGCGCACCGGGTGACCCGGCAGCTGGGGCTGGCCGGCTGAGCGACCGGCCAGCCCGCCCGACCCACCTGCTGGCCCGGTCAGCTCACAACCGGTGCAAACCGGGCTTCCCGTCCTCCACCGCGAAGGACGCCAGCGTTTCCACCGGAGCACCGGGCTTGGACACGTAGGGCACGACCCGGAAGTCGGCCCGCAGCTGGTCGGCGGTGAACTGGGTGCGCACGTACCCGCGCTGCTTGTTGTGCAGCTTCACGTGCGGGTTCTCCCGCAGGTAGCCCTTCTCCTCCTCGCCCAGCTCGGCGGAGCCGTCGCCGCCGCTGGTGATCGAGGTGGTGACCAGCTCGGTGCCGACGATGCCGGTGCGGTCCTCGTTCGGGATCTCGTTGGCCCAGTTGGCGTGCACGTCACCGGTCAGCACGATCGGGTTGCGCACCCCGGCCTGCTGCCAGCCCTGCACCACCCGCTGGCGGGAACCGACGTAACCGTCCCAGGCGTCCGGGTTGTAGCCGCGGCCCTCCCCGACGGTGAAGTCGATCTCGGAGAACATGACCTGCTGGCCGAGCACGTCCCAGCGGGCCCGGGACTTGCGGAAGCCCCGCAGCAGCCAGCGCTCCTGCTCGGCCCCGGTGAGGCTGCGCTCGGGGTTGAGCCGCTCCGGGTCGTCGGTGTTGAACTCGTCGCCGCCCACCTGGTCGTCCCGGTACTGGCGGGTGTCGAGCATGTGGAAGGTCGCCAGGGCGCCCCAGTGCACCCGGCGGTACAGCCGCATGTCGATGCCCTTGGGGATCTGGGCCCGGCGCAGCGGCATGTTCTCGTAGTAGGCCTGGAAGGCCGCCCGGCGGCGGTCGAGGAAGTCCGGCCCCGGTTCGTTGGGCTCTTCCGGGATCTCGTCGGCCCAGTTGTTGTCGAGCTCGTGGTCGTCCCACACCACGACCCAGGGCGCCACGGCGTGCGCGTGCTGCAGGTCCGGGTCGGTCTTGTACTGGGCGTGCCGCTGCCGGTAGTTGGCCAGCGTCCGCGTTTCCGGGCCGGCGTGGTCGCGGGGGTTGCCGCTGGGGGCCACGTAGTCCCCGGCCTTGTACTCGTAGTTGTAGTCGCCGAGGTGCAGCACCAGGTCCGGGTGCTCCTCGGCGAGGTGCCGGTAGGCGGTGAAGTAGCCGTGCTCGTACTGGGCGCAGGAGGCGAACGCCATGGTCAGCGGCACCATCGCGGTGGGGGCCGGGGTGGTGCGGGTGCGGCCGACCGGGGAGAGGGAGCCGGCGGCCCGGAACCGGTAGAAGTACTCCCGGTGCGGCTGCAGCCCGCTCAGCTCGACGTGCACGCTGTGGCCCAGCTCCGGGACGGCCTCGGTCTCCCCGCGTTGCACGACGCGTTTGAAGCGCTCGTCCTCGGCGATCTCCCACTGCACCGGGATCGCCTTGTTCGGCATTCCGCCCATGCCGTCCTCGGCGAGCGGGTCCACCGCCAGCCGGGTCCACAGCACGACTCCGTCCGGGGTGGGATCGCCCGACGCCACGCCGAGGGTGAAGACCTCGCCGCGCCGAGCCGCTCCCGCACCGGGCAGTGCGGCCACCGGCAGCGGGTTCAACGCGGACAGGGCAGCGGCACCGACGAGGGTTCCGCCCAGCAGGACGCTGCGCCTAGACACGGGTTCAGGCACGACAACCTCCATCAGCTCGGGCCTTCCACAATTCCCCGGAATAGTGAAAGAAGATCTTCTCCGCGGTGATGGGCAGGTGAACACCGGAGTTCCGGTCCCCGACCGATCTTGCCCCGAGCGACGAAGAAGCGCCCGGCCGGAAACCCGACCGGGCGCTTCGAGGACTCCTGTCAGAGGTAGAACGCCAAGAACAGGAAGCCCGCCAGGACCACCCCGAGGGCCATCAGGATCTTGTCCTTGAGCACGACCTCTTCCGGCTCCCCGGCGACACCCTTGTCGATGTCCACCGCGTACCGCAGGATCGCGATCACCATGGGGATGATCGAGATCAGGCCCCACCGGGACTGCTCCAGCTCGCGGATGTCGTACGCCCACAGCGCGTACGACATGATCGTGATGGCGGCCGCGATCGCCCACACGAACCGCAGGTAGGACGGCGAGTAGGCCTTCAGCGACTTGCGGATCTTCGCGCCGGTCTCCATCGCCAGCTTCACCTCGGCGTAGCGCTTGCCGGCCACCATGAACAGCGACCCGAACGCGGTCACCAGCAAGAACCACTGGGAGATCGGCAGCTCGGCAGCCGCACCACCGGCCACCAGCCGCAGCAGGAAGCCGGACGCCACGATGCACAGGTCGATCACCGGCTGGTGCTTGAGCCCGAAGCAGTAGCCCAGCTGCACCCCGATGTAGACGACCATCACGGCCAGCAGCTGCATGCTGACCACGGCCGAGATGGCCAGCGAGCCCGCCAGCAGCAGCACGCACACCGCGTACGCCACCGGCACCGGGATCAGCCCCGCGGCGATCGGGCGGTTCCGCTTGGTCGGGTGCTGCCGGTCCGCTTCGACGTCGATCGCGTCGTTGATGAAGTAGATGCCGGAAGCGGCCATCGAGAACACGACGAACGCCAGCAGCGAGTCCAGCAGGATCGTCGTGTCCAGGATCTGACCGGCGGCGAACGGCGCGGCCAGCACCAGGATGTTCTTCACCCACTGCTTGGGCCGCAGCTCCTTGACCAGCCCGATGGCCAGCCCGGACGCGGTGCCGGCCTTGGCGGTCACCTTGGCGTGGTACGCGTCCGATGCCTTGTCGTTGACGTCTTCGGTTTTCTCCGCCTCCAGCGCCTCACCGCCGGGCTCGGAGCCGATCGACCCCTCCGCATCGGTTTCGGCCACGTTCACCTCCGCCTGGGCGCGGTCGGTGGCCTCCGCCTTGGGATCGGACTCCTCACTGACAGCTGCGCTGGTCTCCTTGTTGTCAGCCACGGTTCCTCCGCCGTTCGATGAGTCTCCGCACGCCCCACGCCACGAACCCACCAAGCGAGGAACCGGCGATCACATCGCTCGGGTAGTGGACGCCGAGCACCAGCCGACTGAGCATCATCGGCGGCACCAGCACCGGGGTCAGCTTCTTGCCGGTCAGCCCGCCGTAGAGCACGGCGGCCGCCGTCGTGGACGTGGCGTGCGAAGACGGGAAGCTCAGCTTGCTCGGAGTGCCTACCAGCACCTTGACTTCCGGGTCGCTGGGGCGCTTGCGCCGAACGACCCGCTTCACCGCGATCGAGGCGGCGTGCGCTGCCGCGACGCCGGCCGCTGCGGCAGCCCACTCACCCCGGCGTTCGCGATCGGCCAGCGCCCCGACCGCTCCGATGGCCAGCCAGCCGATGGCGTGCTCCCCGAACAGCGACATCGCCTGGGCGGTCTTGACCACCGGCGGCTTGGCCAGCGCTCCCTGCACCTTGCGCAGCGCAACGGTTTCCGGGGTCACCGCCGGCTGCTCCTGCTCCGATCGTGCAGCGACTGGTTCGGGGGCAGTCGCGGTGTTCAGCTCCTCAGCCACATCGTCTCCGGGGGGGATTCGGGGGTCACTTCTGGTCGAAGACCTGCTTCCAGGACTCCGCGCTGGTCAGCTCGGGCAGTGCGGAACGGTACGCCGCCCGCATCCGGCCCCACTGCTGCCCCAGCTTTTTGTACGTGGCCAGCGCCCGCAGCCCGAGCCGGCGGAATTCCTCCGGGTCGCGGCGCCGGAACGCCACACCGCTGCCGTCGGCGTTGGACACGGTCGCGCTGTCCAGGTTGCCCAGCAGGAACCAGCGGGCGGCAGCCGCCGGGACGTTCAACTGCGGCCGCTCAGCGGCTTCCTTCTCCGGTTCCTTGAGGTTGTGCAGCAGCGCCTTGGAGGCCCGGAGCGCGATCACCGCGGGGTTCACCGGCGGCTTGAGCAGGCCTTCCGCCATCACCGGGTCGGCGCTCGGCGGCGGGACCTCCCGCGCCGAGGGCAGGGTTTTGGCGTCGTCGTAGTTCTTGCGCAGCTCGCGCACCTCGGGCAGGGCGGTGCGGAGGCTGCCGAACAGGTGCTCCGGACCGGTCAGGAAGTCCTCGATCGCGCGCAGCTGCACCGCCACGGTCGAGTACTCCATCGACAGCAGGTGCCGCAGCGTGAGCTTGAGGCCCTGCTTGATCAAGTTCTTGTACACGTCCTCGGGGCTGTGCAGCGCCGCGAGGATCAGCCGGTTGCGGATGTGGAAGTACGCCGTCCAGTCGGTGGCGTCGTTCTTGTCCGTCCACGGCATGTGCCAGATGGCCGCACCCGGCAGGGTCACCGTGGGGTAGCCGCGCCCACCGGCCCGCAGCGAGTACTCGGCGTCGTCCCACTTGATGAACAGCGGCAGCGGGAGGCCGGTGTTCTCGATCACCTCGCGCGGGAACAGGCACATCCACCAGCCGTTGTAGGTGGCGTGCACCCGGGTGTGCAGCTTCGGCGTCTTCCGCAGCGGCTTCTTGGCGAAGTCGTGGTCGGTGACCGCACCCGGGGCGGCCCGCCACATCGCGCCGCCCAGGTCGACGACCTCGCCCATGGTGTGCAGGCGGGACCGGGCCTGCAGGTTGAGCATCTGGCCACCGACGATCACCGGCTGGGAGGCGGCCCGGGCGAACGCGTTGGCCCGCAGCACGCCGTCCGGCTCCAGGGCGATGTCGTCGTCGATGACCATGACCTGCTCGGCGTCGGAGTTGTAGACGCCCTCGTACATGACCCGGGTGAACCCGCCCGAGCCGCCGAGGTTGTCCTGCTCGATCACCTGCAGCTTGTCGCCCAGCCGTTCGGCGGCCACCTCGAAGCCCGGGGTCTCCCGGATCTTCTGCGGCCCCTGGTCGGCCACCACGACCCGCTCGACGACGTCCATCACCTGCGGGTCCTCGCCGAGCGTCTGCAGCGCCACCACGCAGTCGGACGGGCGGATGGTGGTGGTGCCCACCACGACCTTCTGCCGGGGCAGCGGCAGGTCGGTGGTCCAGGCGGCCTGGTCGATCTCCAGCGTGGAGTTGTTGGTGAACACGTCGAACCAGACCCAACCGCCGTCCTCGAACGGGGTCAGGGACACCCGGAACTCCAACGCGGTCCAGTCCTCGCTGGCCACCGGCGTGCCCTCCAGGTGCACGCTGTCGCCGTTGGGCTTCGAGCGGTAGACGTCGAGCCGACCGGCTCCCCGGACCTTCAGCCGCAGCACGACTTCGTCCACCTTCGTCCAGCGCTTCCAGTAGCTGGCCGGGAAGGCGTTGAAGTAGGAGGCGAACGAAACCTTGCTGTGCGCGGCGACCTCGACCGAACGCCGCGACAGCACCGTGCAGGTGCTGGTCGGGTCCGGCTCGTCCAGGTAGAGCGCCCGCACGTCCAGCGGGTCCTCGTTGCGCGGGAAGACCACCCGCTGCAGCACCTGCTCAGCGGGCACGTCACTGGTACCGGAACGCATCGAGGTCACGTCACTCAACTTGCTCTCGCCGGCAGCTTCGGCACTGGTCTCTCGGGGAGTCCGGTCGGTCACGTCAGTCCTCCAGCGAGCCGTCCAGCGAACGGCCCTGGGTGAAGTAGGGGGCGATCTTGTTGTCGAACATGCTCAGAGCCGACCCGATGGCCATGTGCATGTCCAGGTACTGGTAGGTGCCCAGACGGCCACCGAAGAGGACCTTGCGCTCCTTGGCCTCCCGCTTGGCCAGCTCGCGGTAGGCCTCCAGCTTGCGCCGGTCCTCGGGGGTGTTGATCGGGTAGTACGGCTCGTCACCGGTCTCGGCGAACCGCGAGTACTCCCGCACGATGACGGTCTTGTCCGTCGGGTAGTACTCCCGCTCCGGGTGGAAGTGCCGGAATTCGTGGATCCGGGTGTACGGGATCTCCTCGTCGGCGTAGTTCATCACCGGCGTGCCCTGGAAGTCCCCGGTGTTGACGACCTCGAGCTCGAAGTCGAGGGTCCGCCAACCCAGTTCCCCTTCCCGGTAGTCGAAGTAGCGGTCCAGCGGACCGGTGTAGACCACCGGGACGTCCGGCAGCTCGGAGCGGACGGCGAAGAAGTCGGTCTCCAGCCGCACGTCGATGTTCGGGTGGTCGGCCATCCGCTTCAGCCAGGCGGTGTAGCCGTCCACCGGGAGACCTTCGTACTTGTCGTTGAAGTACCGGTTGTTGAAGGTGTAGCGGACCGGCAACCGCTTGATCACGGAAGCCGGCAGCTCCTTGGGGTCGGTCTGCCACTGCTTGGCCGTGTAGCCTTTCACGAAGGCCTCGTACAGCGGGCGGCCGATCAGCGAGATGGCCTTCTCCTCGAGGTTCTGCGCGTCCTCGGTGCGGATCTCGGACGCCTGCTCGGCCACCAGCGCACGGGCTTCGTCGGGGGTGAAAGCACGCCCGAAGAACTGGCACAGCAGCCCCAAGTTCATCGGGAACGAGTAGATCTGTCCTTTGTGCTTGGTGAACACCCGGTGCTGGTAGTCGGTGAAATCGGTGAACTGGTTGACGTAGTCCCACACCCGCTTGTTCGAGGTGTGGAACAGGTGCGCCCCGTAGCGGTGCACCTCGATACCAGTTTCGGGTTCCGCCTCCGAGTAGGCGTTGCCCCCGATGTGGTTACGACGTTCCAACACCAGCACCCGCTTGTCCAGCTGGCTGGCGACGCGCTCTGCGATCGTCAGGCCGAAAAATCCGGAACCAACAACGATCAGGTCATAGCCTGCGAAGCTCACAGTGGTCGAGGGTAGCGGGAACGGTGAAGCGGGCCGAAACCGAGTTACTCAAACCAGCCGGCTCGGTCACGATCAGTATTGATATCACGGCGCTCAGCCGACCATTTTGCGACTACCTGCAAAAATCACATCGGCCTCTGGTGACCCGGTGAACACGCTCCGCATTCACTGCAAGATTGCAATGCACTTGAAAGGCGACTCAGCCGGCGAGTCGGATACCGATATCTCGCCACCGCGGCACACGAGATGTCCGGTTGATCCGCTACCGGCAGCGAGGGGGATCGAACACGTGCCGGAGGCACGAAAAGTCCGGATCATGCTGGCCGCGGGCGCAGCCCTGGAAATCGTCGCGATCTGGTTCGTGCACTGGATCCACACCCGCGGCTACGTGGACACCGAGGTGTACCGACTGGGGGCCCGCGCCTGGCTGCTGGGCTACGACGTCTACGGCAGCGACCTCACCCCGGAAACCCCCGAAACCGGAACTTTGCCATTCATTTACCCGCCTTTCGCAGCAATTCTTTTCACACCACTGGTGTGGCTGTCCGAGACGGGCGCGATCATCGCCGTTGCGGTGCTTTCACACCTTGCGATATTGCTCACCGCTTACGCAATGGCGCGCTCTTCGGAATACTTCGCGCCCCAGCGCGCTCGAGTGGTGGCCGCCACCGCACTGCTGCTCCCCTTTTTCACACTGCTCGAACCCGCGCGGGAAACGATCAATTACGGGCAGATCAATTTGATCCTGATGGGATTGGTGGCGGCCGACTGCCTGCTGCCGCGCATTTTCTGGCCGCGCGGACTGCTCGTCGGATTGGCCGCGGGGATGAAACTCACCCCGCTCGGTTTCCTGCTGTTCTTCCTGCTGCGCCGCGATCTGCGGGCCCTGCTGACCGGCATCGCGACGTTCGCCGCGACGGTGCTGGTCGGGGTCCTGGCCGCCCCCGAGGACGCCGCCGACTGGTGGCTGGACGAGATGTGGTCCACCGGGAACGAGTTCGGCGCCGTCTACGCGGGCAACCTGTCGCTGCGCAGCCTGATCGCCAAGCAGGAGTTCACCGGCTGGCAGCTCAACGCGCTGTGGGCGGCCGGCGCGGTGGTGCTGCTGGTGCTGGCCACCTGGGGGATGCGGTACGCCTTGCGGACCGCCAACACCGCCCTGGCCCTGGTGATCAACGCGGTGCTGGTGACGCTGGTGTCCCCGATCTCCTGGTCGCACCACTGGGTGTGGGCGGCCCCGACCTTCGCCCTGCTGTACGCCATGGGGCAGCGCAACGGCTGGCTGGGCGTCCGGCAGGCGGTGGTCATCTGCGCCGTCCCGTTCGCGATCGGCCCGCACTGGTACCTGCCCTACACGCAGAACCGAGAGCTCGACTGGACGTTCTCCCAGCAGGTGGTGGGCAACTCCTACACCTTGATCGGCATCGGGTTCCTGGTGACCTGCGCCATCGCCCACTTCCGGTTCCCGCCCCGCGGCCGGCCGGTCGACGAGCCGCCGCAGCCGCCGCTCGCGGTGGCCTACCACCAGCGCTCGAGCACCTGAGCGACCCCGTCCTCCCGGTTCGTGCCGGTCACCTCGTCGGCCGCGGCGAGCGCTTCCGGGTGCGAGTTGCGCATCGCCACCCCGTGCCCGGCCCACCGCAGCATCGGCACGTCGTTGGGCATGTCGCCGAAGGTGATGACGTCGTCCCGGTCGACCCCGAGGTGGTCGGCGACGGTGGCCAGGCCGCTGGCCTTGTCCACTCCCGGCGCCGACAGCTCCAGCAGCCCGGAACCGGTGGAGAAGGTCACCTGCAGCTGGTCGCCGACCACTTCCCGAGCCACCGCGGCCATCTCCTCGCTGGTCATCTGCTGGTGCAGGACCAGCAGCTTGACCGCCGCCTTCCCGGTGAGCTCGGCCAGCCCGGTGACGTTCACCTCCGAGGGGTCCCACAGGTGCTGGAACTGGGACTCGGCCTGGAACCGCCCGGAGTACCGCCCGCCGACCGCTCCGGTGGCCCGTTCCACGCCGAAGGCGCACCCGGGGAGCTCCCGGCGCAGCTCGACCACCACGTCGTGCAACGTCACCGGATCGATGGAACGGCTGTGCAGCACCCGGTCGGTCGCCGCGTCGTACAGCACCGCGCCGTTGGCGCAGACGGCGAGGCCGGGCGCGCCCAGCGCGTCGAACACCTCCGGCATCCACCGCGGCGGGCGGCCCGTCACCAGGATGAGCGGGGTGCCGCTGGCGACGACCCGGCGCGCCGCACGAGCGGTGCGCGGCCTCACCCGCTCCACGGGGTCGAGCAGGGTCCCGTCCACGTCCGATGCCACCAGGCCAGGTTTGCGCACTCCCCCATCCTGCCGTGCGCCGCCGGCGTCCAAGTCCGGTTGTTGGGAATCGACTGCTCCGAAGAACCCAATGTCACCCGATCAGGTCGATCTAGCCGCCGTTACCCATTACGGTCAACGGCGTGCGAGTTGGGATCGTGATTCTGCCCGAGCACCGGTGGTGGGCCGCGGAACCGCTGTGGCGGATGGCCGAGGAGTACGGCTTCGCGCACGCCTGGACCTACGACCGCGTCGGTTGGCGACCACCGGCCGACAAGCCGTGGTTCGCCGCGGTCCCCACGCTGACCGCCGCGGCGACGGTCACCGAGCAGATCCGGCTCGGCTCGCTGCTCACCGACCCCGGACTGAAGCACCCCGCCCACTTCGCCCGGGAGATCACCGCGCTGGACGACATCTCCGACGGGCGGTTGACCATCGGTCTGGGCGCGGGGAGCGGCAGCGAAGCGCTCGGCCGCCCGGCGCTGACCGAGCAGCAGCGGATCGACCAGTTCACCGAATTCCTCGAGCTGCTGGACCGGATCCTGGTCAACGACGTCACCGACTACGAGGGCGAGCACTACTCGGCGGTGCAGGCCCGCCGCAGCCCCGGCTGCGTGCAGCGCCCCCGGACGCCGTTCGTCATCGCCGCCGACCAACCGCGGACGATGCGGCTGGCCGCGCGCTTCGGGCAGGGCTGGTTGACCGCCGGACGCCCGGCTTCCGACGAAGAGCAGTGGTGGCGCTCGGTGGCCGAGCTCGCCGACGCGTTCGCCGAGGAGGCGGACAAAGCCAGCACGCGTAACTCCACTATGGACAAGTACTTGTGCTTGGACGCCGGTCCGGTCTACTCGATGTCCAGTGTGGATAAATTCCAGGACTCGGTGGGGCGCGCCGCTGAACTGGGCTTCACCGACGTGGTCGCGCACTGGCCCCGACCGGACGAGCCGTACCGCGGACATGAGTCCACATTGGAAAAAATTGCGACGGAGGTGCTGCCCGAGCTATAGCCCGCGCGCACCCGGGTAAGCCGCCCCCACCGCGAGGAACTCCGCCTCGGTCCCCCCGGCGGCGGAAAGCCGGTGCGGCACCCGGGAGCTGAAGCTCGCCGTGTCGCCCGGGCGCAGCGTGGTCACCTGCTCGTTGAACTCGATCCGCAACTCCCCGCGCAGCACGTAGAGCCAATCCAGGCCCTCGTGCTGCACCGGACGCACCCCGGGAGCGCTCGGCGGGATCCGGTAGCGGGCCGCGTACAACCCGGGCACCACCGACCGCGGCGTGAGCACCTGCAGCTCGACCTCCCCGTGGGACACGGTCTGCGCCTCCCCGGCCCGCACCACCACCACCGCCGGGCCCGGCTTCTCCCCGGTCAACAGCTCGGAAATGCTCACCCCGAGCCCGTTGGCGACCCGCGCCAACTCCGCCAGGGACGGATTGGCCACCGCCCGCTCGACGTCGTCCACGTAACTCGCCGGAAGACCGGCCCGCTGCCCGAGCTCAGCCTGGCTGAGCCCCTGGCCGCTGCGCAGTTGCCGCACGCGGTCGCCGAGGCCGGCCAACGCCTGGGCGCCGGGGGCATCGGCGGCATCCGGTCCATCCACCACGACTCCCACCATAAGGCGACTCCCCGCCACCCGCCGTGGTCGCAGGTGTGCCGCACCGCGGGACCGGGTAGTCCTGCCGGCAGGAGGTGGCGATCGTGTCCGAGCGGCAACTCGTGCAGAACCTGCTGGACGCAGCAGGCACCACCTACGCCGCCGAAACCGGGATAGAGCTGGAGAACAAGCCCAGCCCGCTCTACCGGCTGCTGGTGCTGGCCGTCCTGCTGTCCACTCGCATCAAAGCCGAACTGGCGCTGAGCGCCGCGCGGGAACTGCGCGAGTACCGCACCCCGCAACGGATGCGGGACGCCACCTGGCAGCAGCGCGTGGACGCCCTGGGGCGAGCCCACTACCGGCGCTACGACGAGAGCACCGCCACCGCCCTGGGCCGAGGCGCCCAACTGCTGCTCGACACCTACCAGGGAGACCTGCGCAAACTGCGCGCCCGAGCGGACGGCGACCCGGACCTGGTGCGGGAGAAGCTGCTGGAGTTCCCCCGGCTGGGCCCCGTCGGAGCCGACGTCTTCTGCCGCGAAGCCCAGCTGGTGTGGCCGGAACTGCGCCCCTACTTCGACCGGAAAGCCCTCGACGGAGCCGAACGCGTGGGCCTGCCGGCCAACCCGGACCGGTTGGCCGGCCACGTCGAAGGCCACGAGCTGTCCCGACTGGCCGCCGCGCTGGTGCGGGTGAGCCGCGACAAGGCGCTCGTCGCGGACGTCAGGTCCGCCGCCTAGCGGGTCACTGCGGCGTCAGCACCTCGCGCCCGCCCAGGTACGGCCGCAGCGCCTCCGGCACCCGCACCGAGCCGTCCTCCTGCTGGTGGTTCTCCAGGATGGCGACCAACCAGCGGGTGGTGGCCAGGGTGCCGTTGAGGGTCGCGGCGGGCTGCGTCCGCCCCTCCTCGTCGCGGTAGCGGATGTTCAGCCGTCGGGCCTGGAAGGTGGTGCAGTTGGACGTGGAGGTCAGCTCCCGGTAGGCCTGCTGGCTGGGGATCCACGCCTCGCAGTCGAACTTGCGGGCCGCGCTGGCGCCCAGGTCGCCCGCCGCGATGTCGATCACCCGGTACGGGACCTCGATCTTGGCGAGCATCTCCTCTTCCCAGGCCAACAGCCGCTCGTGCTCCGCGCGGGCGTCCTCCGCCCGGCAGTAGGTGAACATCTCCAGCTTGTTGAACTGGTGCACGCGGATGATGCCGCGGGTGTCCTTGCCGTAGGAGCCGGCCTCCCGCCGGAAGCACGACGACCAGCCCGCGTAGCGCAGCGGTCCTCCGGAGAAGTCCAGGATCTCGTCGGCGTGGTACCCCGCCAGCGGCACCTCGGACGTGCCGACCAGGTAGAGGTCGTCCTCCTCCAGCCGGTAGACCTCGGTCGAATGGGCCCCGAGGAATCCGGTGCCGTCCATGATCTCCGGGCGCACCAGGACCGGCGGCACCATCAACCGGAAACCGGACTCCACCGCCTGGGCCGCCGCCAGGTTCATCAGCGCCAGCTCCAGCTGCGCACCGATGCCGGTCAGGAAGTAGAACCGCGCACCGGACACCTTCGCGCCGCGCTCGGTGTCGATCGCGCCCAACAACTGACCGAGCTCCAGGTGGTCCTTGACCTCGAAGTCGAACTCCCGCGGGGTTCCGACGTGCTTGAGCACGACGAAGTCGTCCTCCCCGCCGGACGGGGTCTCCGGCTCCACCACGTTCGGGATCTGCTTGTGGACCTGGAGCAGCTCCTCTTCGGCGGCGTTCTGCTCGGCCTCCGCCTCCTTGACGTCCGCCGCCAGCTGCCTGGCCTGCGCCAGCAGGGTTTCCCGCTCTTCTCCCTTGGACTTGCCGACCTGCTTGCCGAGTCGCTTCTGTTCAGCGCGCAGGTTGTCGGCACGGGAGACCGCAGACCTGCGACGCTCGTCCGCGGAAAGCAGGGCGTCCACCAGGGACGGGTCCTCGCCGCGGGCACGCTGCGAAGCACGTACGGCTTCCGGATCTTCGCGTAGCGTCTTCAGGTCGATCACAGCTGGTCAGCCTATCTGGCGGGATCCGCGCCGGCATTCCCGGGTGTCATCCCGGCCCGGCCGGGATGCGGTGCGGGACGAACGCGGCCCCGTCATCGGTGATCAGGCCGTGGGTCTCCCGGATCCCGAGCCCGGCCGCGCTGTCCCCGACCACCCAGGCGCCCAGCGCCGGACGCATCCCGTCGAAGTCCGGCAACGGGTCGAACGCCTGGTACACGTAGCCCTCCTCGCCGTACACGCCGCCGACCTCGGCGCGCCACTGCGGGGTCACCACGCTGATGTTGTTGCCCTCCCGACCGAGCTTGGGCTTGCGCACGTACTCGGTGAGCGGCCCGGGGTGGTCGGCGAAGGCCGGCAGCAGGTTCGGGTGCCCCGGGTGCATCTCCCACAGCACCGCCAGCAGCGCCTTGTTGGACAGCAGCATCTTCCACAGCGGTTCGATCCACTGCGTCCGCGGCAGCTGGTCCAGGGCGTGCGCGCCGAAGTCGTCGACCACCAGCCACTCCCACGGGTAGTTCTTGACCACCGTGCGCATCGGGGCCTCCTCCAGGTCGACGAACCGCTCCAGCACGCCGTCCCAACCGATCTGCTCGATCGGCAACCCCACGGTGTCCACCCCCGCTTCCGCCGCGGTCTCCTGCAAGTACGCCGCGGTGAGGTGGTCCTCCCCGGTCGGCTCCGCCGCGGACCAGGTGAAGTGCACCGGTCCGCCCGGCAGCCGGGACCGGATCTCCCGCCAGCGGTCCACCAACTGCTCGTGCACCGAATTCCACTGGTCGTCGCCCTCGTGGCACTCGGTCAGCCAGTACCACTGCACGAGGGAGGCCTCCAGCAGCGAAGTGGGGGTGTCGGCGTTGTACTCCAGCAGCTTCGCCGGCCCGGAACCGTCGTAGCGCAGGTCGAACCGGCCGTACAGGTGCGGATCGTGCCGCTTCCAGGACTCCGCCACGTGGGGCCACGCCCACTCCGGGATGGCGAACTGCTGGTACCGCTCGGTGGTCACCACGTGGTCCACCGCTTCCAGGCACATCGCCTGCAGCAGCTCGACGTCGGCCTCCAGGGCCAGCACCTCGTCCAAGCCGAACTCGTAGTGCACGCCTTCGTCCCAGTACGGCCGCGGGCTGCCGTCCGGGTTCCGCGCCGGGGTGCCGAAGACCAGCCCGAGCTGCTCGATCTTGGCCTTCCAGTCCGGCCGCCGCTCCGAGGTCCGCCGCCGCACCGCCGTCAGCTCCCGCCGCCGCCGACCTTGCTGTTGATCCCGAAACCGCCGCGCTGCACCACGGCGCCGGACTTGGTCTTGATCGTGGTGTCCGCCGGCCGGTTCACGGTGCCGCCGCCCACCGCGCGCCCCACCGGTGGGGGCGCCGCCCCGGGGGCGGTGTAGGCGTACCGGTACTGCGGCACCGGCGGGCCGCCGAGGAACAGCGGCAGGAACACGACGCCGTTGTGGTGGTCGACGTAGCCGCCCTGGGAGTTGACGTAGTCCTCGTCGCAGTACCGCTCGTCCTGGGCGACGATCTGCCCGTCCTGCTCCTTGGCGCAGACCTGGGTGACCGCGTTGGACTCGTTGCTGTACTCCACCGCCGAGTACATCGCCGCGACCAGGGCCACCACGCCGACGGTGCCCCCGCTGCCGATCATCACCCGGCGCCGGATCCGGGACTTGCGCTCGGCCGCTTCCCTCCGCTGCCGCTCCTGCTCCTGGCGCCGCTTCTCGGCGGCGATCCGGGCTCGCCGCTCCGCCAGCGACGGATTCCGCGGCACGGCGGTCTCCGGGTCCTGGAAGTGGATCCGTCCTGAGAACCGCGGTTCGCGGGGTTCCTCCGAGGAGCCGTTCCCCGGTGGCCGACCGTCATCGGACATCGGCAGCCTCCCGACAGCTGTGCTGCCACCAACGGTACCGGCCGCTCGCCCCCGGAAGCCCGCGACGAGCGGTCAACCGCCGAGGGGATCGCGCATTTGCCCCGCGCACAGGGCATGATGACATCGATGGCTGAACCGGAACCGACCCGCACCGAACCGAAGAAGGGCGCCAACGCCCGGCTCATCATGCTCATGGCAGCGGTTGGTGCGCTGCTGATCCTGGTGGCCAGCGCCCTGCTGAACTGGCCCAACCGCAACAGCATCGGCGGGTCGGGGAGGATCGGGCCGGCTCCCGCGCCCCGCGTGGTCTTCGAGGCCGAGGCCGGGGACTGCCTGAACTGGAACGAGCCGGACGCCACCGACATCCGGAAGGTCGACTGCGGTCAGCCGCACCTGTTCGAGGTCACCGGCACGTTCGACCTGCGGCCGCAGCTGCCGGACGACGCCCCGTTCCCCAGCACCGAGCAGTGGCAGCAGCTCAAGCAGGAGCACTGCACCGCGGTGTCCCAGCGGTACCTCGACGGCATGCTCGACCCCGACGGCCGGTTCAGCGTCGGGGCGTTCACCCCCAGCGAGGAGGGCTGGGCCGACGGGGACCGGACGCTGCACTGCGGCATCCAGCAGCCCGGCCCGTCCGGCAAGCTCTACCGGATCAAGGGCAGCATCCGGAACCTCGACCAGTCCAACACCTACGAGGCGGGCCGCTGCTTGGGCATCAACGGCACGCAGGTGTGGGACCCCGTGGACTGCTCCGAGCCGCACTCGGTGGAGATCACCGGCCTGGTGGACCTCGGCGACGAGTTCACCGGCGACTACCCGGCCCCGGAGGACCAGGACGAGTTCCTGGCCACCCGGTGCGACGAGCTCAGCGCCGACTACGCCGGCGGCCCGGACGTGGTGCGGGACAAGGAGCTGGTCGTCTACTGGGACACGCTGAGCGAGGAGAGCTGGAAAGCCGGCTCCCGCAACGTCAACTGCAAGGTGGGGGCGCCCCTGCCGGACGGCAGCGGTCTGGCGCCGGTCACCGGCAGCGTGCGCGGCGAGGTGCAGATCGGGGACGAACCCGCCCCCTCGGACACCACCTCGCCGGAGCCGGGGGTGCCGGCCGACGAGCCCCGCTGAGCCGCAGCGACACCGGCTAGGCCCACCCCAGCTCGTGCAACCGCTGGTCGGAAATGCCGAAGTGGTGCCCGACCTCGTGCACGACGGTGGTCGCGACCTCCTCCACCACTTCCTCCATGGTTTCGCACATCCGCTCGGTCGGGCCCTTGTAGATGATGATCCGGTCGGGCAGCACCCCGCTGTAGAAGCTGTCCCGCTCGGTCAGGGCCACCCCCTCGTACAGGCCGAGCAGGTCGGGCTCGGACGGGTCGGGCTCGTCCTCGACGAGCACGACGACGTTGTCCAGCAGCGCCAGCAGTTCGCGCGGAATCCGGTCCAGCGCGTCTTCGACGAGTCGCTCGAACTCAGCCCGGGACAGCTCCATGGGCTCGATCATGCCGAAGTCCCGCCGCGCGGACACGCCGATCGCGCCCACCGGTGATCAAACCGGTTTGCCCGCCCGGACGTCCGCCAGCCACTCCGCCGCGGTCGCGAACGCCTCCTCCGAGGCCTTGGCGCACACGTCCGCCGGCACCCGGTCGGCCTTCGGGTAGGAGCCGAGGAACTGCACGGAGCGGCAGCGGCGCCGCAGCGCGGCCAGCGCGTCCCCGATGCGGGCGTCCGCCACGTGCCCGTCGAAGTCCAGGAAGAACCGGTACTCGCCCAACCGCTCCTTGGTGGGGCGGGATTCGATGCGGCTGAGGTTGATGCCGCGCAGCGCGAACTCCGCGAGCACCTCCGCCAGGGCCCCCACCTCGTCGGCGATCACCACGGCGATCGAGGTGCGGTCCGCGCCGGTCGGCTCCGGTGGCGGCGCCGGCCGCTGCACCAGCAAGAAGCGGGTCGTGGCGTCCGGGACGTCGGCGATGCCGGTCTCCAGCCGCACCAGCTGCGGGTACTGCTCGGCCGCCAGCGGAGCGGTGATGGCCGCGTCGCACTCGCCGGCCACCACCTTGGCCGCACCGGCCGAGGTGGAGTTGACCGCCAGCTGTTCGGCGCGCGGCAGGTGGGTGGCCAGCCACTCCCGCACCTGGGCCAGCGCGTGCGGGTGGCTGGCGACCGCGCGCACCTGCTCCAGGCCGGTCCCGGGCCGGGCCAGCAGGTCGAACTTCACCGGCAGGGTCGTCTCCCGCACCGCCACCACCGGATCCCCGGACACCAGGGAGTCGAGCGTGGCCGGGACGGAGCCCTCGACCGAGTTCTCCACCGGAACACCGGCGGCGACCACGGCCGCGCTGCGCACCGCTTCCAGCACCGCCGGCACGCTGTCGTACGGCACCAGCTCGCCTTCCCCGGCGAACCCGGCGGCGAGGTCCCGGGCGGCCTGTTCGGTGAACGTCCCGGAGGGGCCGAGATACGCGATTCGAGGCACGGGGTAAGACTAGAGCCAGCCCTCTCACGGGCCAGACCACCGGCAAGCCGGGTGCGTGTCCCACCACTCGGACAAACGAGCTAGCTGCCTGAATGTGTGACCTACCCAATGCCACTCAGTGGCGCATTCCTGCAATGCTGTGGAACGTGACCGCGGATTCGGAGAGCGCAACGGAGGGAGAGGAGCCGGAGCTGCATCTCGTCCTGTGCGCCCGGGACGAGTCGTTGGCCGCAGCCTGGCGGGAAATCGCCGACCCCCGGCCCGGTCTCGCTGTCCATCAAGGATCGGTGCTGGATCTGCAGGTCGACGCTGTGGTCAGCCCGGCGAATTCCTACGGCTGGATGCGCGGCGGTATCGACGCCCTGTACGCGCGCGCCTTTCCCGACGTGGAGCAGTACGTGCGCAGCGCGGTGCTCGCCTACCACGGCGGTGAACTACCAGTCGGGGAAGCCCTCCTGGTGCCGACCGGAGTTCCCTGCCCGATCTGGCTGATCAGCGCACCCACCATGCGGGAGCCCGGCGAACAGCTGCCGGAGGACACGGTGCACCCGTACTTGGCCGCTCGAGCGGTTTTCCGGCTCTGGTCCAGCGGCGTGATGGAGAACGGAGCCCCGGTGCGGCAGGTCGTCCGCTCGATCGCGATGCCCGGGCTGGGCACCGGGGTCGGCGGGGTCTCCCCCGCCCTGTGCGCCCACCAGGTCGCCGCCGCCTGGGACGAGGTCTTCACCCGGGTCGACCAGGTGTAGCGGAACGCCGGGGGCGATTCCGGCACGCGCGTTCGGTGACCGGGCGGAATCGGCAGGTAGTTAGTAACGTCTGACGTACCTGCCGACGACCGAGGAGGTCCTGATGCTTATCCGCCGTTTGGCCCGGCCCCTGCTGGCGGCGAGTTTCATCTACGGTGGGGTGAACGTGCTCCGGGACGTGCCCAGCCACGCGAAAGCCGCCTCGCACCTGCTGGACAGAGCAGGATCGGCCAAGCAGGCCCTGCCGTCGCAGGTGCCCACCGATCCGGAAACGCTGGTGCGGATCGACGGGGCGGTGAAGATCGCCGGCGGTCTCCTGCTCGCCCTCGGCAAGTTCCCGCGGCTGGCTTCGCTGCTGCTGGCGGCCGACCTCATCCCCACCACGCTGAGCACGCACAACTGGTGGGAGATCAAGAACCCGGAGGAGCGGGCGAACCAGCAGATCCACTTCGTGAAGAACCTCAGCATGCTAGGGGGCCTGCTCATCTCCGCGGCCGACACCGGAGGTCGACCGTCCGTCGGCTGGATGGCGAAGAAGAGCGCCCACAAGATGCGCGCGCAGGGCGGCAAGCACGGCGGTCCCCACGGCAAGCACGGCGGCCGCAAGGCGAAGCGCCACCACCACAAATGAACCGTTGCAGAGGCCCCCTGGGCGGACGCGCCGCGCGGTGAGTTCGTAGCGTGGTACCCGTGGCCGTACGTGTGCTCCTGGTTGACGATCACGAGGTCGTCCGGCGCGGGCTGCGCGACCTGCTCGACACCGAGGACGACGTCGAGGTCGTCGGTGAAGCGGGCAGCGTCGACGAAGCGATGGTCCGCGCCCGGGCGGCTCGACCTGACGTGGCGGTCATCGACATGCGGCTGCCCGACGGGGACGGCCTCGAGCTGTGCCGTCAACTGCGCGCGCTGCCGGAACCCCCGCGTTGCCTGGTGCTGACCGCGTTCGACGACGAGCAAGCGCTGATCGGCGCCATCAACGCCGGCGCCTCCGGCTACCTGCTCAAGCAGGTGCGCGGCCAGGACCTGGTGAACGCGGTCCGGGAAGTCGCCGCCGGCGGTTCGCTGCTCGACCCGATCACCACTTCCCGAGTGCTGGACCGGCTCCGGCAGACCAGCAAGGAGGAGCCGGACGAACTGGCCGCCCTCACCGAGCGGGAACGCAAGGTCCTCGAGCTCATCGGGGAGGGGCTGACCAACCGGCAGATCGCCGAGCGGTTGTTCCTGGCGGAGAAGACGGTGAAGAACTACGTGACCTCGGTGCTGGCCAAGCTCGGCTTCGAGCGGCGCACCCAGGCCGCGGCATGGGTGGCGCGGCGGCAGAGCGGGCAGCAGTCCCGCTGATCAGCCCTCCAACGGCACCTGCCAGGTGACGGTGGTGCCGCGCTCCGGGGAGGAGCTGATCTCGCAGTTCCCGCCCATGCTGGTGGCGCGCTCCGCCATGTTGCGCAGCCCCCGCTTGGACACCCCCTGCGGGATGCCGCAGCCGTTGTCGGCGACCCGCAGGCTCAGCCGCGCTCCGCTCCGCTCCACCGACACCGCCACGGTGGACGCGCCGGAGTGCCGGACCACGTTGGACAGCGCTTCGCGCAGCGCCGCCCGCGCGTTGTCCGCCACCCGCACCGGGACCTCCCCCAACTCGCCCTCGATCTCCAGCTCCGGGGGGAAGCCCAGCAGTTCACCGGCGATCTGCACCTCCGAGCGGATGGAGTCCTCCAGGCTCCGCCCGTTGTCGGTGCTCTCCGGGTCCGCCGACCGCAGGGCCCGCGCGGTCGCCCGGATGTCCTCGATCGTCCGGTCCACCTGGCCCACTATTTCGGCGAACCGCTCGGAGTCCGCCTCGTCCAACCGGTTGCCCAGCTTCCGCTGCAGCACCTCCAGTTGCACCCCGGTGGCGTACAGCCGCTGCACGATCACGTCGTGCAGGTCCCGGGAGATGCGCTCCCGCTCCTGGTAGACGGCGATGCGCTGCCGGGCGGTGACCCCTTCCGCCAGCACCAGCACCAGCCCGGCCTGCGCGGCGAAACCGGTCAGCACGTCCACCGCGGTGCGGTCGAAGGTGCTGGCCCCGCGGCGCCGGTACACGGCCAGCGACCCCAGCCGCCGCTCCCGGGTGCCGAACGCGGCCACCGCGAACGGCCCGTACACCCGCAGGGCTGCCGGCACGTACGGCGCGGTCTGCGGATCGTCGAGCAGGTCGTCGACCACCACCGGAACACCGCTGCGCGCGACCCGCGCAGCAGCGGAGCGGGAGGAGAGCACCGTGCCCACCGGGTCCGCGAGCGGGACCGGCGCCGACGGCGCGCTGTAGTGCGCTTCCACGGTGACCCGGTCGTCCGGGCCGAGCACCGAGAGCAGGCCCAGGTCGGCCTCGGCCAGCTCGGCGGCCCGCTGGACCACCAGGGGGAGCACCGCGTCCGGCTGGTCCGCGGACAGCGCCACTCTGGTGATCTCGGTGGTGGCCGCCAGCATGCGCCGGGCAAGAGCAGAGTCCATGACGATGTCAAGGCTACCGGTCAGCACGCTGCATCCCCGCTGAGACGACGTGGTTTGCACTGGTCGGCACCTCCCCGCCACCGTCCGGAGCGGACGGCTGGCGGAGCACGGTGACCGACCCGTCCGACACCTGCACGACCACGTCCGCGTGAGCGGTTTCCGACCAGCGGTGCGTCACGTGCACGACGGTGCGGTCGCGCAGCCGTTCCCGCAGTCGGGACAGCAGCGCTCGGGCGGTCGGCTCGTCCAGGTGCGCGGTGGGCTCGTCCAGCAGCACCAGCCGCGCGTCCGGGACCAGCAGCGCCCGCGCCAGGGCCAGCCGCTGGGCCTCCCCGCCGGAGACCGCCGCCCCCGCCGGCCCGACCACGGTGTCCAGCCGATCCGCCCAGTGCGGCAGACCGGCCAGCTCCAGGGCCTCGGCCAGCTGCTCGTCGGTGGCCTTCGGGTCGGCCACCCGCAGGTTCTCCCGAACCGTGGTGGCCACCAGCTGCGGTTCCTGCGGGCACCAGGCGACCCGCTCCGGCACCCGGACCTCGCCCCGCTCCGGGGGGACGAACCCCAGCAGCAGGGCGAGCAGGGTGGACTTGCCGCTGCCCGACGGGCCGACCACCGCCACGTGGGTGCCGGCCGGGACGTGCAGGTCCACGTCCTGCAGCACGGCCCGAGCGGTCCCCGGCCACTGGGCCCGCACCCCGCGCAGCTCGATGCCGTCGGCGGGCGTTCGGCGCGGCGGCTCGGGCTCCGGGGTCGCCAGCAGCGGGGCGAGCCGGGCCTGCGCGGCCCGCAGCGACCGCCACTGCTGCGCCGCCGGCGGCAGCAGGGCCACCGCTTCGGCCGCG
>NZ_AYJW01000015.1 GCF_000497205.1 Saccharopolyspora rectivirgula DSM 43747 | reverse complement strand
GAGAGTAGGACACCGCCGACACACCAACCCACGATGGTGGCCCACCAGGAGTGATCCTGGTGGGCCACCACCCTATTCCCAAAAGGGAAACACCACCAAGCACCAGCTATTCGTTGTTCCAGTCGTGAAATCCCGCGCACAGCACCGTTTTCCCGCGCTCCGCTTTTCTGTCCACAGTGTTCTGCTGTTGTTTCGGGCCGGCTCGGTGTTTCGCGATTTGCTGCTCGTGGCTTCCGCGCATCGTGTTCTTCTTGGCGCGCAACAGGTTTCACGCTGCCGGTGAAGGATTTCGGCGTGGTGCTGGTGGAACAGCTCGGGCCGCCCCTCGCGGCAGTGGTGCGGGAAGGGTGAGGGACGGCCGGATTGCGCCTCACTGAGCGGTTTTGCGGCGGAGCAGTTCGAAGCACACCACAGCTGCAGCACTGGCCACGTTGATCGATTCCACTCCGCCTTGCATCGGGATGGAGATCGACTGGTGAACCTGGGCGCGGACGTCGTCCGACAGGCCGGAGGTTTCGCTGCCGAGCACGAACACCGCGCGGGAGGGCAGTTCAGCGGAGAAGATGCTCTCCGGGGCGTTCGCCTCCAGCGCGTACAACGGGTATCCGGCTTCGGTGAGCAGTTCGGCGGCGTCGCCCGCGGTCCGCGTCCGCAGCACGGGGGCGTGGAAGGCCACCCCGGCGGAGGCTTTCACCACGAGCGGGTCGAGGCTGGCGACCCCGCGGTGCGGCACCACGATTCCGTCCATTCCCGCCGCGGTGGCGGTTCGCAAGATCATGCCGACGTTCGCCGGTGTGGTCAAACCATCCAGCAGCAGGATCGTCTGCGGGGCCCGCTTGGGATCCTCCAGCGCGTCCACCAGGGGACGCATTTGGCGGGCGACCACGTCCGCAACCACCCCCTGGTCGTGCCGACCGTTGCCGGACAGCACCTTCACCCGGTGCGCACTGGCGTGCTGCACCGGGACGGCTCGGTCAGCCGCCATTTCCCGGATCTCCTCGATCGCGGGACCACGTGTTCCTTCGGCGATCACGACCTTGTCCACGCGCAGGCTGTAGTCGCTCAGCGCTTCCAAAACCGGCTTGCGGCCGTAGACGGTGACGAAACGATCCTTGGGGGAAATATTGCCGGTCACCGCTCAAGTGTCACATGGCGCTGCTTCGTCCCGCGGCCAAGGGCTTCGCTGTGTCAGGATGCGGTCATGCCCGATCGCCTCTCCGCAGTCGACGCGTCGTTCCTGTACCTGGAAGACGACACCACGCCGATGCACGTCGGTGGTGTGGCGATTTTCCGCAGCCAGCGCAGCGGCCTGGACTACGACAAGGTCCTCTCCCTCATCGATCGGCGGCTCAACTTGGTGCCCCGCTACCGGCAGCGGGTGCTGCAGGTTCCGGGCCGGTTGGCCCGCCCGGTGTGGGTCGACGACCAGGACTTCGATCTCACCTACCACGTGCGCCGGTCGGCCCTGCCGAGACCGGGCAATGATGAACAGCTGCACGAACTGGTTGCCCGGTTGATGTCCCGCAAGCTCGACCAGAGCCGGCCGTTGTGGGAGATCTACCTGGTGGAGGGGCTGTCCCGCAATCGCACCGCGGTGATCACCAAAACCCACCAGGCCATGATCGACGGCATCGCCGCGGTCGACATCGCCCAGATGATCCTGGACACCGAGCGGGACTCGGAGGTCGCCGAGGGGGATGTGCTGTGGATGCCGCGGCCGCAGCCGGGCACGGTGCAGCTGTTGGCCGATGCGGCGGCCGATGCCGTTCAGCGGCCCGGGGAGATCGTGGAGAACGCCAGGGCGACGTTGGCGGACGTGACCGCGACCGCCCGCAAGGTCAGCCGGGCGCTGGACGGGGTGGTGTCCGCGTTGCGCGCGGCGGTTTTCCCCGCCCCCAGCGGTCCGTTGAACTCCCCCACTTCCGCTCAGCGCCGGTTCGCGGTGGCCCGGGCCAAGCTCGACGACCTCCGCGCGATCCGGCGCGGGAACACGGCGACCATCAACGACGTGGTGCTGGCGATAGTGACCACGGCGCTGCGGAATTGGCTGCTGTCCCGGGGCGAGGTCGTCAACCTGGGCACCACGGTGCGGGCGATGGTCCCGGTGTCGGTGCGTTCCGGTGATGCCGAGAGCAGGCGGTCTTATTCGGAAACCGGCACGCTCCCGCCCGATGCGGTGGGGAACAAGGTGTCGGCGTTCTTCGTGGACTTGCCCGTGGGCGAGGGCAACCCGATGGTTCGCCTGCAACAGGTGAGCCACGCGATGCGGGCGCACTACGAGTCCGGGGATTCAGTGGCCGCGGACGCGCTGGTGCGGTTGTCCGGATTCGCCCCGCCGACGCTGCACGCGCTGGGGGCCCGGGTGGCCAACCAGTTCTCGGACCGGCTGTTCAACGTGCTGGTGACCAACGTGCCCGGCCCGCAGGTGCCGATGTACGCGGCGGGGGCGAAGATGATGGAGATGTTCCCGGTCGTACCGCTGGCGAAGAACCAGTCACTGTCGATCGGTGTCACCTCCTACGACGGTGGCGTGTACTTCGGGTTGAACGCTGACCGGGTGGCGATGCCGGATGTGAACGTGCTGGCGGCGATGATCGGAGAAGCGGTGGACGAGATGATCGGGACGGTCAACGCATGAGGATTTACCTGCCCGCGACGCTGAATATGCTGCGCGCACTGGTGGAGGAGAAGCAGTTACAGCCCGTCAGTGGAACTGCTTTCGCCTTGACGCCGGCGTTGCGCGAGTCCTATGCCAGCGGGGACACCGAAGAACTGGAGTACGCGGCGATGCGGGAGGCGGCTCGCGCGTCCCTGCGGCTGCTCGCCTCCGATTTGGCCGGGGGTGAGAAACCGGAGTTGCGCAGGGTGGTGGTGGCCGCTGATGTGTCGGATGTGACGCTCCGGCCGGATCTCGACCACGCGGTGGTGCGGGTTGCTGGGCCGGTGCGGTGGAAGCAGTTGGCTTCGGTGCACGTGGATGTCGCGGACGCGGAGGAGGCGGTGCGGGCGGCGGCCGATGTGATCGATGCCGCTGATCTCGGCGACCCGGATGCCGAGTTCGCCTTGGGGGAGGTCGAGGACCACGAACTGGCCTGGTACGCCCCGCAGGAAATCCCGTTCTTGCTCGAACTGATGTGAGCCCGGGGCCGCCCGGCCCCGGGCTTGCCGCGTCAGTTGGGCATCGACGGCGTGTTCATCTCCTGGACCTGGTCGGCCGGGGGCTCGGTGATCTGCACCGGCGCGCCCCAGTCGCTGTAGGTCATGGTGACGGTGGTTTCCGGGATCTCCCGGCCCATGACGTTCATCGCCGGGTTGACCGCCTCGGCTTTGACCGGGAGGCCGTCCTCGCCGATCCACAGCGTCGACTTCAGTTCCGTGACCCCGTTGTCCAGCAGGAGCTGGTAGGAGTTCTTGGCGGCTTCCGACTCGGCCTCGGCCGCCGCCTGCTGCACGTCGGTGACCAGCTCGTAGCGCACGGTGTTCTGGCCGTCGACCTGCTCTTCGGTGCTGTTGGCGATGGTGGTGCCGGACCCCACCACCTCGTTCAGGTCGGTCAGGGACCCCAACTCGTCGTACTGCTGCTCCATGGGGTTCTCGCCGCCGGTGCGCAGCCATTCCTTGCTCGGGTCACCGGCGATGCGGGCCAGTTCCGGCGACTTGATGTACGTGCCGTTGTCGGTGATCACGACTTCTTGGACTTCACTGGTGCACGCCATGAGCCCGGAGTTGAAGTCCACCTGGCATTCCATGCCGGGCTGCGAGTTGGCTTCCCAGGTGACCTTCGCCGTGCCCTTCTCGCTGCCCTTGGTCACGATGGTGTTGGCCAGCTCTTGGGCGTCGGTGAACTGCTGGAGGCCCGAGCTGTTCTCGCTCTGCCCGGAGTCGGGGGTCGGGGAGCTGCTGGAGTCCTGACCACAAGCGGTCAGTGCCGCGGCGAGCGCGGCAGCGGAGAGCGCAAGCACAGTGCGACGCACGTCTGCTTCCTTCCCATGGTCGGTCGATCATTTGGAAGGTAGCAACGCGGTGTGCCCCGCATGGTCGAATTGGGAAAAATGGCTACCGGGGCGGCGGTGCTTGCGGGAGGTCTTGCAGGACGCCCACCTCGTCCGCCGGCGGGGTGTTGATCTCCACCGGTGCTCCCCAGTTCCGGTAGGTGGTGGTGACCGCCACTTCGCCGGCTTGCGCCACTTCGTCCTGGGCGGCGAACCGCACCGGGAGCCCGGAGCCGTCCACCCACAACTGGTAGCCGAGTTCGCGTTTCCCGGAGTGCAGCGCGTTGCGGAAGCGGGCGCGCTGCTGGGGATCGGGTGCGATCTCCGCTGCTCGGGCGGTGATGATGCGCAGGTCGTAGCGGGTGGTGGGGAGTCCGTTGACCTGGTCGGGAGCGCTGTGGTGGATGCGGGTGGCCGCTTCCACCCCGCTGAACGTGGTGCGGGGGTCGACGGCTTCCCGCAGCTGCTGCAGCGCCGGGCTCAGCAGGCGGGCGCCGAAGTCGTTGCCGCCCGGGACGATCTTCACCCACGGCTTGGCGGGGTCCGGGGAGGCCAGCGGGGTGGCGAGGTAGCCAACGTTGTCCACCATGGACAGCTGGATGGGTTGGGGCGGTTGGTGGCCGTTGGGGGTCGTGTGCCCGCGCAGGGTGAGCTCGGTCCCCGAGCGGGTGTAGTTCATCGCACCGGCGGCCTGCACCCGGCCCACCAGGCCGAGACTGCCCTGGATTTCGCTGTGCGCCGCGCCTTGTTGTTCGATCCGCTGGATCACCTCGGTGAGCAGCTCGGTGGCCGGCGGCCGCAGGTCCGGGCGCGCGGCTTCCGCGCTGGAGGGGCGGGGCGGCGCTGGATCGGGTGCGTGACCGCTGCAGCCAGCGAGCAGTGCGACGAGCAGCACGAGCAGGCCGGTGCGGAATGGGTGCATGCGCCAGCTCCTCGACAAGGGGCCCAGAACTGAATCTCCACGCTAACAACGCATGCGGCTCGGCACCGGTTGGAAGCCCTCGGCAGAGTGAATCAGGTGTCGTCCAGGCCAGCTCGGGAGCGCAGCAGCCGGCGCAGGGCTGCCAGGCGTTGCGGACTGCCCGCTTCCGCGGCGTAGGTGTCCAGGTAGCAGTCCGGGTCCTGGTCGCCGCCCAGGTGCCCGCAGTTGGGCGGGCACTCCTCGGCGGCTTCGGCGAAGCCTTCGAACACGGCGATCACGTCGTCCGGGGTGACGTGGGCCAGGCCGAAGGACCTGATCCCGGGGGTGTCCACCACCCAGCCGCCCTGCGGCAGCGGCAGCGCGACCGCGGAGGTGGAGGTGTGGCGGCCTTTGCCGATCGCGCTCACCTCGCCGATCTCCCGGTCCGCTTCCGGGACCAACCGGTTGACCAAAGTGGACTTCCCGACTCCGGAGTGGCCGATGAGCGCCGACACCCGGCCGGTCAACCACTCCCGCAGTTCGTCCGGTTCGGCGTCTAACCGGGTCACCGTGACCGGGAGGTCCAGCGAGGCGTACTCGTCCAGCCACTCCCCGGGGGCGGCCAGGTCGGCCTTGGTCAGGCACAGCAGTGGCGACAGGCCGCCCGCGTAGGCGGCCACCAGGCAGCGGTCGATGAACCCGGGGCGCGGCGGCGGGTCCGCCAACGCGGTCACGATCACCAGTTGTTCGGCGTTGGCCACCACCACCCGCTCGTACGGGTCGGTGTCGTCGGCGGTGCGGCGCAGCACGCTGGTGCGTTCGGCGACCCGGACGATGCGGGCCAGCGTGTCCGGGCGGCCGGACACGTCGCCGACCAGCCCCACCCGGTCGCCGACGACGATGGGGGTGCGGCCCAGTTCCTTGGCCCGCATCGCCACCACTCGCCGCTCGGGGTCGTCGCCCAACGCGCACGTCCAGCGGCCGCGGTCGACCGCGATCACCATCGCTTCGACCGCGTTCTCGTGCTTGGGGCGGCGTTTGCTGCGTGGTCGGCTGCCCCGGCGTCCTGGACGTACTCGCACATCCGATTCGTCAAGGTCGTGCCAGCCACGCCGGGCCATCAACGCACCTCCGCCAGCATGCCGTTCCACATCGCCGGGAAGTCGGGGAGCGTTTTCGACGTGGTCGCGATGTCCTCCACCTGCACCCCGGGCACGCGCAGGCCCAGGATCGCGCCCGCGGTCGCCATCCGGTGGTCGGCGTAGGAGTGCCACACCCCGCCGGTGAGCTCGCCCGGTTCGATCAGCAGCCCGTCCTCGGTCTGGCTGACCGCGGCGCCCAACCGGTTGAGCTCCCGCTCCAGCGCGGCCAGCCGGTCCGTTTCGTGGCCCCGCAGGTGCGCGATGCCGCGCAGCTGGGAGCGGCCGTCGGCCAGCGCCGCCAGCGCCGCCACGGTGGGGGTGAGTTCGCCGACCTCGTGCAGGTCCAAGTCGACCGGCAGCAGCCGGTCGGGGCCGGTCACGGTCAGGCCCACCTCGTCCAGCCGCACCTGGGCGCCCATCTCGGTGAGGATGTCGCGGATGGCGTCCCCGGCCTGCGTGGTCTGCCGGGGCCACCCGGGGATGGTGACGGTGCCGCCGGTGACCGCGGCCGCGGCCAGGAACGGGGTGGCGTTGGACAGGTCGGGTTCGACGTCGAGGTCGAGGGGGCGGATGCTGCCGGGTTCCACCCGCCACGTGTCCGGCTGGCCGTCGTCCACCTGCACCCCGGCGTCCCGCAGCATCGCCACGGTCATCGCGATGTGCGGTTGGGAAGGCACCGGTTTCCCGCTGTGCCGCACGGTGATCCCGCGCTCGAACCACGCCCCGGACAGCAGCAGCCCGGACACGAACTGCGAGGACGCGGAGGCGTCGATGGTGACTTCCCCACCGGGCAGACCACCGGTGCCGCGGACCTCGAACGGCAGCGCGTTGCCGGTGATGTCGGCTCCCAAGCCGCGCAAGGCGTCCAGCACCGCCCCCAGGGGCCGTTCCCTGGCCCGGGGGTCGCCGTCGAAGGACACCCGCCCCTTGCCCAGGGCCGCCACCGGCGGCACGAACCGCATCACCGTGCCGGCCAGCCCGCAGTCCACCTCCGCGGGCCCGCCCAGCGGGCCGGGGATGACCTGCCACGAGCCGTCCGAGCCGGTGGTGATGGCGCAGCCCAGGGCGCGCAGGGCAGCGGCCATCAGCTCGGTGTCCCTGCTGCGCAGTGGGCGGCGCAGCACCGAAGGACCATCGGCCAGCGCGGCGAGCACCAGCGCCCGGTTGGTGATCGACTTGGAGCCGGGCACGGTGACCGTCGCACGTACCGCGCCGGATGCCACAGGAGCGGGCCAGAGCTGAGTCATACTGCAATGATCCCGCATCCGCCCAGCTAGTTTCACCATTGGGGGCGCTGGGGGCTTTGCGGGTGGTGCGGGAGCTGGTCACCATGGAGCCACGGCTGCCCGGTTCTAGGGAAGGGGCGGGTATGTGCGGCAGGTACGCCCTGGGCAAAGGGGCCCGGGAAATCGCGGCTGAATTCGCCGCGCTGGACGCCACCGGTGGTGCGGCCGCCGGTGTGGACTTCAACATCGCGCCCACCAAACCGGTGCTCAGCGTGCTCTCCGAGGGCGAGCAGGAGGCGCAGCGGCAGGTCCGGGTGATGCGCTGGGGCCTGGTTCCGCACTGGGCGTCGGACCCGAAGATCGGCAGCCGCATGATCAACGCCAAAGCCGAGACGGTCACCGAGAAACCCGCGTTCCGCAGCGCGATCAAGCGCACCCGCTGCCTGCTGCCGGCCGACGGCTGGTACGAGTGGAAGCGCGAGGGCACCCGCAAGCAGCCGTGCTACATGAGCTTGCCCGGGGGGCGTTCGCTGGCGCTGGCCGGGATCTACAGCACGTGGCGCGACCCCGACGATCCGGAGGCCCCGCCGCTGGTCACCTGCTCGGTGCTGACCACCGCAGCGGTGGGGCGGTTGGCCGACATCCACCACCGGATGCCGCTGGTGCTGCCCGAGCAGGCCTGGGACGCCTGGCTGGATCCGGGCCTGGCCGAGGTGAGCGGGCTGTTGAGCCCCGATGCGGAACTGGTCGGCGCGCTGGAGGTGCGCCCGGTGTCCACCGCGGTCAACAGCGTCCGCAACAACGGCCCGCACCTGGTGGAGCCGCTGGCCGAGCAGGCCGGCAACTAGCGCCGGGCGCAGCCGTCGGTCGAGGTGTTAGCTTCGGTTCCCGGTCGTGGGCAGGAATCCCGGAAGTGGGGGCGTGATGTGCGGGCGCTATGTCGTCGCTTCGGAGCCGGTGCAGCTCGCCGAGCGGTTCGCCGCGGTTGATCGCACCGATGGCGCGGTTCGCGTCGACTACAACGTCACCCCGACCAAGACCGTGCCGATCGTGGTGGAGCGCGGTGGGCAGCGCACCATCCGCCCGGTGCGCTGGGGGTTGATCCCCACGTGGGCCAAGCAGGCCGACAGCGGTCCGCCGTTGATCAACGCTCGCGCCGAGACGCTCACCAGCAAGCCCTCCTTCGCCGAGTCCGCGGCCCGGCGCCGCTGCTTGATGCCCGCGACCGGTTGGTACGAGTGGCGGCCTGACGACTCCCGGAGGCAGCCTTTCCTGTGCACCCGGTCGGACGGTGCCGAGTTGGCCATGGCCGCGGTGTTCTCCGCCTGGTTGCCGCCCGGGGAGCGGCAGCCGCTGGTGACGTGCGCGGTGGTGACCACCGAGGCGTTCGGTGAACTGGCCGATGTGCACCCGCGGATGCCGCTGGTGCTGCCGGCCAGTCGCTGGGGGGAGTGGCTGGACCAGCAGCGCACCGAGGTCACCGGGCTGCTCGAGCCCGACCCGGCGGTGTACCGGGCGCTGGAAATCCGTCCCGTCTCCACCGAGGTGAACAACATGCGCAACAACCATCCGGGGCTGCTGGAGCGGGTGGAGCCGGCTCCGGAACCCGCTGAGCAGGCGGTGCTGTTCGGGTCATGACCAGGTACGAGATCGACACCCCGTTCGGCCCGGCGCGGGCCGAGGTGCACTTGGCGGACGAGGGGCGGGCCGCGCTGCTGCTGGGCCACGGGGCCGGTGGTGGTGTCACCGCGCCGGACCTGGTGGCGGCGGCCCGGATCGCGGCGGCCGAGGACGTGCACGTCGCGTTGATCGAGCAGCCCTACCGGGTGGCGGGGCGCCGGGCTCCCGCCCCGGCCCACCAGCTGGACGCGGCGTGGCTGGCGGTGGTCGAGGACCTGGGGGAGCGGTGGTTCCGGGACGTGCCGTTGATCTTCGGCGGCCGTTCTTCGGGGGCCCGGGTGGCGTGCCGGACCGCGGACGCGGGCGCTGCTTCGGCGGTGCTGTGCCTGGCGTTCCCGGTGCACCCGCCGGGCAAGCCGGAGAAGTCCCGGATGGGCGAGCTGGACGCGTTGGACATCCCGGTGCTGGTGGTGCAGGGGGAGCGGGACGCGTTCGGCCGACCGGATCCCACGCACAACCGGGAGGTCGTGCTGGTGCCCGGTGACCACTCGTTGAAGGCGGGGGTGGACGAGGTCGCGCGGGCGGTCGCCGACTGGTTGGACCGGGTGCTGCGGTTGATCGAGTGACTACTCGGCGGTGATGCGGGCGGTTTCGGCGCCCGCCACCTGGACCAGGTCGGCCGGGGCCAGTTCGATCTGCAGGCCGCGGCGGCCCGCGCTGCAGAACACGGTGCTGAAGTCGTGCACCGAGGTGTCGACGACCACGGGCAGGCGCTTCTTCAGCCCGAGCGGGGAGATGCCGCCGGTCACGTAGCCGGTGGCCCGTTCCGCGGTTGCCGGGTCGGCGAGCTTGGCCTTCTTGCCGCCGCGGGCGCTGGCCAGCGCCTTGAGGTCAAGTTGCGCGGACACCGGCAGCACGGCGACGGTGAGCTCGCCGTCCACCTCGGCCACCAGGGTTTTGAACACGCGTTGGGGTGGTTGCCCGAGCGCTTCCGCGGCTTCCAGCCCGTAGGACCCGGTGCTCGGATCGTGTTCGTAGGGGTGCAGTGCGTGAGCGATCCCACGTCTGGCGGCCAGCGCGGTCGCTGGCGTGCCCTTTCCTGCCACGTCACCGGAGTCTAACGGGGAATTCCGCGGTGGGGCTGGAATGAGCGGGCCGGTCGTCGCGTTGCACGGGTCGTGATGGAACCGACGAACACGTGCGTACTGGACCGCCCAGGCAATTCCCGGGCTGCTGAGCCCGGTGCGCGCAGCGCTACCCGGGTACCCTCGGAGCTGGGCCATGCGCAGGACCGCATGGGTTCGTCGCCTACCCTCTCCTCGAGGCGGCGGGAAAGGAGCCAGGTGCCTAGCACCTCAAAGCATTCTGGCAGTACCGCGCAAGCCGACCGCAGCAGCGAGCTCCCGCGGGACGCGGGCGGTTCGCCGCCGGACGACGGTGCTGTTCAGGAAACCGCCGAGGAACGGGCCGCCAGGTTCGAGCGCGACGCGATGCCCCTGTTGGACCAGCTCTACGGGGCGGCGTTGCGGATGACCCGCAATGCTCAGGACGCCGAAGACCTGGTGCAGGAGACCTACCTGAAGGCTTTCTCGGCGTTCAAGAGCTTCAAGCAGGGAACCAACCTCAAGGCTTGGCTGTACCGCATCCTCACCAACACCTACATCAACGGCTACCGCAAGCGGCAGCGGCAGCCCCAACAGCAGCCGACCGAGGAAATCGCGGACTGGCAGCTCGCCCAGGCCGAGAACCACACCTCCAGCGGGCTGCGCTCGGCTGAGGTGGAAGCCCTGGACCGGCTGCCGGACAGCGACGTCAAGCAGGCGTTGCAGCAGCTGGCCGAAGAATTCCGCATGGTCGTCTACCTGGCGGATGTGGAAGGATTCGCCTACAAGGAAATCGCCGAGATCATGGGCACGCCGATCGGCACCGTGATGTCGCGATTGCACCGCGGCCGTCGCCAGCTGCGGGAAATGCTTACCGATGTCGCCCGGGAGCGGGGGTTCTTGCGGGAGAACAAGCCGGAGGTGAGCGCGTCATGAGCCGTGAACATGACGACGCCTCTTGTGAGGACGTGCTCTCCGAGGTGTGGCTGTTCCTGGACAACGAGTGCGACCCGCAGCGGCGGGCAGCGGTCCAGCGGCACCTCGACGGGTGCGGGAGCTGTTTGGAGCGCTACGGCATCGAAGAGCACCTCAAAGCGCTGCTGCACCGCAAGTGCGGTGGGGAGCACGCCCCGGAGCAGTTGCGGGAGAGGCTGCGCGAGTCGATTCGTCGAGCGGTGCTGGAGAACACCGATCTTCCGGTGAACGCGGAGAAGACCGCCACCGACTGAACGTCAACGCAGAACGGCCCCGGGCTCGGAAGTTCCAGCCCGGGGCCGTTCTGCGGCTGAGCCCGGTTCAGGCACCGGGACGCTTGCCGTGGTTGGCCTTGTTCTTCCGGCGGTCCTTCTTCTTACGGGCCCGCTTACCCATGGCGTCTCCCTCTGGTTTGGCTTGTACGACCAGCGTCTTCGACCGAGGGTGGGGCATCCGCGCCGCCCGGTCAGGCTGGGATTTTTCAACTTCCCAGTCTGACATGCCCGGTACCCGGGGAGTGGGGGTGGTTGGGGTCGTGGTTTCCTTATCCAGGGCTTGCCGGCCGTGGACTGAGGAGGGAGCGGTATGGCCGAGGAGATCCGTGCCGAGATAGTCGCCAACGTGATGACGGTTTCGGTTGCCGAGGGAGACTCGGTCAGCGACGGTGACTCCCTGGTGATGCTGGAGTCCATGAAAATGGAGATTCCGGTGCTCTCCGAGGTCGCCGGCACAGTTCGCAAGGTAGCGGTCAAGCCGGGGGACGTGGTCCGGGAAGGTGACTTGATCGCGGTTGTGGAGTGAGTCCCGGGCCGTTAGGAGTGGACTTTGTCCACGCTGAGTGATCTGCTCGCCGAGCACACCAGGCTGTCCGACACCGAGGCGGACCACTTGCAGCTGGTGGTGGCGGAGTGGCAGCTGCTGTCGGACTTGTCGTTCGCGGATTTCCTGCTGTGGGTGCCGGTGGGGCCGGAGTCCTCTCCCGGGGACGAGTTCTTGTGCGTGGCCCAGGCGCGGCCGACGACCGCCCCGACGGCGCACCCGGAGGACGTGGTCGGCAGTGTGGTCACTCCGTGGGAGCACCCGCAACTGCGGCGGGCGATGGTGGACGGGCGGATCTGCCGCGAGGAGGACCCGCGCTGGCACCTGGGGGTTCCGGTGCGCCGGGAGACCATCCCGGTGCTGTTCAACGGGAAGATCATCGCGGTGCTCAGCCGGGACACCAACCTGGCGGTGCCGCGGGTGCCGAGTCCGCTGGAGATCTCCTACCTGGGCAGCGCGGCCGACCTGTGCCAGATGATCGCCGACGGCACGTTCCCCACGCCCGAGCCGGCTCCCGACGTGCACACCTCGCCCCGCGTGGGGGACGGGTTGATCCGGTTGGACAGCGCTGGGGCGGTGGTGTTCGCCAGCCCGAACGCCTTGTCGGCGTACCACCGGATGGGGCATTCGGCTGATCTGGTGGGGGCCCAGTTGGCTCCGCTGACCCGGTCCCTGTTGAACGACCCGTTCGACGCGGAGGAGGTGGCGCAGCGCATCCGCAGCGCGCTCAACGGGCAGCCGAGCATGCGGATCGAGGCGGATGCGCGGGGCGCGACCGTGCTGTTCCGGGCGTTGCCGCTGCGTCCGCGCGGGCAGGCGGCCGGTGCGCTGGTGCTGGTGCGGGACGTCACCGAGGTCAAGCGGCGGGACCGGGCGCTGCTGTCCAAGGACGCCACCATCCGGGAAATCCACCATCGGGTGAAGAACAACCTGCAGACGGTGGCGGCGTTGCTGCGGTTGCAGTCGCGGCGGACGCAGAACAGCGAGGCTCGGCTCGCGCTGGACGAGTCGGTTCGGCGGGTCACCTCGATCGCCTTGGTGCACGAGACGTTGTCGATGTCGGTGGACGAGCGGGTCGCCCTCGACGACGTGATCGATCGGGTGATCCCGATGATGAGCGATGTGGCGGCCGCGGAGACCGGGGTGAAGGTCCGGCGGGAGGGCCGGTTCGGGGTGGTGTCGGCCGAGCAGGCCACGCCGCTGGTGATGGTGCTCACCGAGCTGGTGCAGAACGCTTTCGAGCACGCCTTCCCCGAAGGCCAGGGCGGGGAAGTGGTGGTGCAGGCGGAGCGTTCGGTGCGCTGGCTCGACGTCGTCATCCGGGATGACGGTCGCGGCTTGCCCAAGGGTTTCTCCCTGGAGCGCACCGAACGCCTCGGCCTGCAGATCGTTCGGACTCTGGTGGAGTCCGAACTGCGAGGATCGTTGAGTTTGCGCAACCGCAGTCAGCAGCGCGGCACCGAGGCGGTGTTGCGGGTTCCACTGAAGTACCGGCGGTGACGCGGTAGCGCGGGTGCGTCGATGTCTCGTGGCACGCCTGAACGGGATGGCGTGCCGGCGGCCGGCCAGCCGGTTCCGGTGCCTGCAGCGCGGGGGTGAGGCTGTTCCGGTTCCGGCATCGACGCTGGCCGGCCGGGCGGGTTTTGGGGGTTTTCTCGGTCAGTTGCGAGAGCCGTTCGGCTTTTCACGCCAGAACGTTGGGGTGGGGCCGACCAGGACGGGGATCGTGGTCGGCCCGTCGTGCTGCGGTGGACCGGCTCAGATGCGAGCCCGGGTCCGGGCGGTGCGGCGCTTGAGCGCGCGCCGCTCGTCCTCGCTGAGGCCACCCCAGACGCCAGCGTCCTGACCGGTTTCCAGCGCCCAAGCCAGGCACTCGGAAGCTACCGGGCAGCGGTGGCAAACGGCTTTCGCCTCGGCGATCTGCAACAGCGCGGGACCGCTGTTTCCGACGGGGAAGAACAGTTCGGGGTCCTCGTCACGGCAAACCGCACGGTGGCGCCAGTCCATTGTTCCTTGCTCCTCGCTAGGCACGCTGAGCGTGCCGGTTGTTGTTTCGGGGTGTTTGTGAATGCTTTCACGGAGTCCGTGTCGCTTGTGAATGCTTTCACGAACTTCCGCGATGTCAAGAGGACGATCTACTGTCGTGAGCGAACTCACTCAAAAGATCGAAACCGCTTGACCGGGGGATTTAGGGGGTTGCTGCTGGAACAGGCGGGGTTGGCTTGTCAGCAGCGAAATGCATCCGTTACGGGAAGGTTATGCGGCGACGCGGAGAGCGGTCGGGACCGCGCGGAAGTGGATCTCCGAACGCTCGCCCAAGCAATCGCCGTCAACCTGCCAGCGCAACGGCCGCTGACAGATTACGCGTACGTGCCCCGCGTTCGCACGTCTAATTGACTTTGCGCCGCGCAATTTCGCACTTCCGCGTAACAGGTCGGCTACGTGTTGCAACATTACATGAGGTGTGAGGCTGCGCAGGGCGAGCAGACCCAAACCGTTGTCGAAACCGGTCTGCGGGCTCAACCGCACCGGGCGGGGCCCCAGATAGGTCCACGGATCGGTGTTGGCCACGAAAACGCTGTACAGGCCGTCGACCGCCGGCTCGCCGTCGATCTCCAGCGCCATCGGCGGGTCCTGGCGGGCGAACTGGAAGTAGCCCTGCAGCGCCGCTCGTGCGTACCGGGCGGACGTGGCGGAGCGCCCCGCGCGGCGCGCCTGCTCCACGCGAGCCACAGCCTCCGCGTCCAACCCGACACCGGCGTTGAAGGTGAACCACCTGTCGTCGGCCCGGCCCAACCCGACCCAGCGGAACCGGCGGTGCGTCACCGCCTGCAGCAACTGGTGGGTGGCCTCCACCGGGTCCTTGGACAGGCCGAGAGCGCGGGCGAAGACGTTGGCCAGCCCGCCGGGAACCACCCCGAGCGCCGGCATGTCCGGATCACCCGGGCGAGACGCCTCCAGCAGGCCGTTGACGACCTCGTTGACGGTGCCGTCCCCGCCGTGCGCGATCACCAGGTCCGCGCCGTCGGCCACCGCTGTTCTGGCCGCGTCCGCGGCGTGGCCGCGATAGCAGACCTCGACGACATCCAGCTTCAACTCGCTTGCCAGGGCATGCGCCAACACATCCCGGCCCGCGGCAGTCGTGGACGTCGCCTGCGGGTTGACCACCAGAACGGCACGCACACCCGCAGCCTAGGCCAGGATGCTTACCGGCCGGTAAAGGACCTGCTTCCGGCCGGGTCAGCACTATTCGGTTGTCGCTGCCCGCCGACCGCGCAACGCGCTCGGCCCACGGCAAGCAGTCGTCCGCCACCGGTGCGGACGGCCGGCTGAAACACCACCCGCGCGGTGCGCCGAGCCGCTGAACCAGCACCACCCGCCGACCGCACCCGGTGCGCAACCCCGGAACGCACCCGGCTGCCCGCGGTCGACGTCGGGCGGACAGTGGCGGTGGACACCCCGAAAATCCACCGATACCGGTTTACCAGCTGTTAAACGATCATGAACCCCGGCCCCCGGGCAAGGTATGCGGCGTTCGGGCGGTATTACCATCGAAGGCGTACACGCTCAGTGACCAAACCGGGTTGGGAAAGGCGTTGACGCCGTGACGACCGCAGCCACCCCGCGCAGTGTGCGCATCGCAGGGCTCATCACCACGCTCCAGGCCGTCGCGGGGCTGCTGTTCGTCACCGCGCTGCTGATCCGCGGAACCACCGGCGACCTCGGCGGGGTCGGCACCCTCAACCGCGCCAGCACCTTCGGCGAAGCCGGCTACTACGGGCTGCTGTCCGCCGGTGTGCTGGCCGCCGGGATCGGCCTGCTCAACGGCAAGCACTGGGCCCGCACCCCGTCGTTGCTGCTGCAGCTGCTGCTGCTGGGCACCGCCTGGTACGCCTTCGGGCCCTCCGGGCAGCCGCTGATCGCCCTGGTGCTGGCCGCGCCGGCGGTGGCCGTGCTGTACCTGCTGTTCAACCGGGAAGGCCGGCAGTGGGCGTTCGAAGCGGACCTGGCCCCCGACGCCGAGCCCGCGAACGAGCAGCAGCGCAAACCTAGGAGCTGAACTCCCGCAGCGCGTCCCCGGTGAGCCGCCACACCGTCCACTCGTCCATCGGCACCGCGCCCGCCGCCTTGTAGAAGCCGATGGCCGGCTCGTTCCAGTTCAGCACCGACCACTCCAGGCGCGCGTACCCGCGCTCGACGCACTCCCGCGCCAGCGCCTGCAACAGCGCCTTGCCGTGGCCGGCGCCGCGGTGCTCCGGCCGCACGAACAAGTCCTCCAAGTGGATGCCGTGCACGCCCTCCCACGTGGAGAAGTTCAGGAACCACAGGGCGAACCCCACCGGTTCCCCGGCGTGCTCGGCCACGTGGCCGAACAAGGCCGGTTGGGGCGCGAACAGCGCCCGGTGCAGCTGCTCCTCGGTGAGGTGGCAGCTGTCCGGTTCCTTCTCGTAGCGGGCCAGTTCGTGCACCATCTCCACCACGGCCGGCACATCGCTCTCCCGCACCCGGCGAATCATGCGAACACCTCCCGGAAGATCGTCGCGGGGAAAGTAAACCAGGCGGGAAGCGCTCACCCCTGCTGCCACGGGGCCACGTTGGCCCGCACGACCTGCGGCACCTGCCGTTCGTAGCCGAGCACCGCGATCGCGGCCGGCTCCAAGGCGAAGTGCACTCCCCGCTGCACCGGGAGCCCCAGCCAGCGGGCGATCAAGCACCGGCTGAAGTGCCCGTGCCCCACCAGCACCACGTCCCGGTCGGCCTCCCGAACCCGCTGCAGCACCTCGTCGGCCCGCTGCTGCACCTGCTCGGCGGACTCCCCGCCGGGGCAGGAGTGCGTCCACACCGTCCAGCCCGGTTGCTGCTGGCGGATCTGGTCGGTGGTCAGGCCCTCGTAGTCGCCGTAGTCCCACTCGGCCAGCAGCGGCTCGGTGGTGATGTCGTCCAGCCCGGCCAGTTCGGCGGTGCGCCGGGCGCGTTGGCGGGGACTGGTCAAGGTCAGCAGAGGGCCGCCGGAGCGCAAGCCGGTCAGGGTTTGGCCGGCTTGGCGGGCCCGCAGTTCTCCTTCAACGGTGAGCGGCACGTCGGTGCGGCTGGTGTGGCGGCCGCTGTTGGACCACTCGGTGGCGCCGTGCCGCAGCACGTAGACCCAATGCTCAGCCATTTTCCGAGAGTAATCGCTCGGCCGGATTTTTTCGGGCGCCAGCTGCCCCAGGTGCGGGCTAGGGTGGGGTATTCGCGAACTGGGGGCGAGGATGGCTGTGACCGGACGCCGATGGTCGAGCTGGCGGCGAATGCGGATCAGCGGTTCGTCGATGCGACCCGCGTTGCGGGACCGGGACGTGGTGCTGGTGCTGTTGGGCGGTCGCCCCCGCCCCGGTGATGTGGTGCTGGTGCGCTGGGCGCAGCTGCCGGGCCGGTTGTCGGTGAAGCGGGCCGTGCGCCCGCAGCGCCCGGGCTGGTACGTCACCGGGGACAACCCGGGCAGTTCCGCCGACTCGCGGGAGATGGGCCCGGCCGAGGTGCTGGGGGTGGTCCGGTGGCGGCTGTGGCCGCGGCCGGGCCCGATCGGCTACCCGGCCTGCTGGCGCAGTTCCTCGTAGCGCGCCAAGCACTGCTGGTAGTCCGGCAGCAAGCCGGCCTGCTGGGCTTCGGCCAGGCTGGGGGCGGTGCGGTCCTTCTCCGACAGCACCGGTTCACCGGTCAGGTGCTCCTGCCACGGCAGGCCCAACTGCGGGTCCAGCGGGTTGATGCCGTGCTCGGCGGGCGGGTTGTAGGGCGTGGAGCACAGGTAGGACATCACCGTGTCGTCGGTGAGGGCGATGAACGCGTGCCCGAGGCCTTCGGCCAAGTACACGGCCCGGTACTCGGTGTCGTCCAGGCGGATCGCCTCCCAGCGGCCGAACGTGGGGGAGCCGACCCGGATGTCGACGACCACGTCGAGCAGCGCGCCCTTCGGGCAGTAGACGTACTTCGCCTGCCCGGGCGGCACGTCGGCGAAGTGCACGCCGCGGATGACGTTGCGGGCCGAAACGCTGTGGTTGGTCTGCGCGACCCGCAGCGGGTGCCCGAGGGCCTCGGCGAACACCGGCTCCTGGAACGGGGCGGTGAACAGCCCGCGGGAGTCCGGGAAGGTCTTCGGGGTGAATTCAACAGCTCCGGTGATTTCCAGCTGACGTACTTGCACGGGCGAAAGCCTAGGCGGATGTTGGCCAGCGGGTCGCTGCGCCGGGCGGCCGACCGTTCGCCGTTGGGCGAAGCTGTCGGGAACTTCCACGGCCGGTTAAAAAACGCGAGTTGTTTGTGACCCCGGTTGCTGACAGGGCTTGTCGGGGCTGCAAGACTGGGCGAACCGCAGCGTCCGCCGGGCCGCTGTCCGAACCAGGGCGGTCGGCTCCGGGAACAGGCGCACCGGCTGATCCCGCACGCTCAGGCAGTCGGTGTCGTCGGGCGGCTAAGCCGCCCGGTCGCCTGGCCGGGGGACCTGCCCCCGTGCCGCAGGCACATTCATCTGGAGGGACGCCGTGACCACCCTGAAAGACACCGCTCAAGGAATCGGTGCCGAGCTGACCAACGAAGAGATCTTCGCGGCCCACGAAGGCGGCAAGCTGTCCGCCGAAGTGACCGCGCCCCTGTCCACCGCGCGGGACCTGTCCATCGCCTACACCCCTGGTGTGGCGCAGGTCAGCAGGGCGATCGCCAGTGACAGCAGCCTTGCCGACCGCTACACCTGGACCCAGCAGCTGGTGGTGGTCGTCAGCGACGGCACAGCGGTGCTCGGGTTGGGCGACATCGGGCCGCGTGCTGCGCTTCCGGTGATGGAGGGCAAGTCGGCCCTGTTCAAGAAGTTCGCTGGGCTGAACTCCATTCCGCTGGTGCTGGACACCACCGACGTGGACGAGATCGTGGAGACCCTGGTTCGGCTGCGCCCGTCCTTCGGCGCGGTGAACCTGGAGGACGTTTCCGCGCCGCGCTGCTTCGAGCTGGAGCGCCGGCTGATCGAGGCCCTGGACTGCCCGGTGATGCACGACGACCAGCACGGCACCGCGATCGTGGTGCTGGCCGCGCTGCGCAACGCGTGCCGGATGGTCGGCCGGGAGCTGGGGTCGCTGCGGGTGGTGATCTCCGGTGCCGGCGCCGCCGGGGTGGCTTGCGCGAAGATCCTGCACTCGGCCGGGGTCGGGGAGATCGTGATGCTCGACTCCCGCGGCATCATCCACTCCGGGCGGGACAACCTCACCCCGGTGAAGCAGGAGATGACCGGCTTCACCAATCCGCGTCAGCTCACCGGTGGCGTCGCGGAGGCGCTGCGCGGTGCGGACGTGCTGATCGGGGTGTCGGCCGGGCAGATCCCGGAAGAAGCGGTCGCGCAGATGGCTGATGACGCGATCGTGTTCGCTCTGTCCAACCCGGACCCCGAAATTCACCCGGATGTGGCGCGGCGGCACGCTGCCGTGGTGGCCACCGGGCGCAGCGACTTCCCGAACCAGATCAACAACGTGCTGGCGTTCCCGGGCATCTTCAAGGGTGCTTTGGAGGCCGGTGCGCCGCGGATCACCGACGAGATGAAGCTGGCGGCTGCGGAAGCGATCGCCTCGGTCGCCGCCGAGGACCTGACCGCCGACTACATCGTGCCGAGCCCGCTGGACCCGCGGGTGGCGCCGACGGTCAGCGAAGCGGTCGCCCGGGCCGCTCGAGCTGAGGCCAGGCCCCGCGGATGAGGTAAAGAATTGTTCACGGTCGGGAGAGGAACCTCTCCCGACCGTTTTCATGTGGGCACTCTGGTTCTCGGTTGCGCAACACGCACGCGGCGCTGGGCCATCGGAGGCAGTGAACCCGAGGGATTTCCGCCGTCCGGGAATGCACCGTCACGGTGGGTATGGCTACGGTAAAGTCGCAACCAGATCTAATGTGTTATGGATCACCTGAATGTGCGTGGGTGGGGAGGGGCATCCGCGTCGCCATAAGGAGTGCAGTTGAGCAAGCGGGACCACGGGGGGACGCGGGCCTGGCACGCCGGCACCGGCGACCCGGCCGCGGAATTTCCGCTGCCCGCTCTGCCAGCCATGCTGAGCACGGCAGACGGCACGGTGGTGCGCGTCACCGAACAACTGCTGCGCCTGGCCGGGCAGTCCTCCCCGGAAGCCTTCACCGGCCGCAAGCTCTCCCACCTGCTGGTCCGCAAGGGCAACATCGCCCAGCTGGTCACCCCCGGCGGTCGACTACCGGTGCGCCTGGTCAGCTGGCCGCACGCCTACGACGAGGACCTGAACATCACCGTGCTGGTCGACATCTCCGACCTCACCGGAGAACAGCACCACGAGCCGGTGCGCGAAACCGAGCACTACCAACTGCAGCGGCTCCTCGCCACCCAGCGGATGGCCAAACTGGGCAGCTGGGCCTACTACCCGGAGACCGGCGAGTTCTACCTCAGCGAAGTGACGAAGGAGTTCTTCGCCGCCGCCGGCTACGAGCAGCCCGAAGACCCGCGCGACGCGGCCAACGCCGTCCACCCCGCTGACCGCCCGCTGATCGAGAAGTTCCTCGCCCAGCTGCGCGAAGCCGACCCCGACACCCAGGTCGAGCAGGAAATCCGCAGCCTCGACGGCAGCCGCATCTACCAGTGCACCGCCCGGGTGGAACGGGACCGGGCCGGCAACATCATCCGCGTGTTCGGCACCACCCAGGACATCACCGAACACCGGCAGCTGCAGAACCAGCTGCTCAACGAGCGCCGCAAACTCGAAGAAGCCCAGCGCATCGCCCACCTGGGCACCTGGGAATGGGAGCCGCTGCGCAAAACCTTCCTGCTCTCGCCGATGCTGCGGGAAGTGCTCGGGGAGAACCGCAGCCGCATCAGCTTCAACGACTACCTCAACCAAGTGCACCCGGACGACCGGGACTACGTGCGCAAAGCCTGGCGACCACTGGCCCAGCACCGCCAGCCGGTCGAAGTCGAACACCGCTACCTGCTCGCCGACGGGAGCGTGCGGCTGCTGCGCGTGCACGGGCAAGCCGTCTCCCACGGCGGGCACTGGACCGTGGTCGGCACCGCCCAGGACGTCACCGAGCAGCGCGCGGTGATCGCCCGCTTGCAGCGCACCACCCAGCGGTTCTCCGACCTGGTGGCGATCACCCCGGTCGGCATCGGGCTGTTCGACGCCAGCGGAGAACGCCTTGTCGACGCCAACAAGGCCCTGTGCGACCTGCTCGGCTACCAGATCGAAGAACTGCGCGGGATGAGCATCGGCGAACTCACCCACCCCGCCGAGCTGGAGCAGCGACTGCCCCGACCACCGCGCCAAGACCAACCGCACCGGGTGCTGCAGCGCATCATGCTGCGCTCCGACGGCGAACCCGTCTACTGCGAACTGCACGTGACGTTGTCGGTGCAAGACGACGGAACCCAGTTCTGGCTGGTGGCCTTCCAAGACATCACCGAACGCCGCCGCACCGCCGAAGCGCTCCGCTACCAAGCCACCCACGACGACCTGACCGGGCTGCCCAACCGGTCAGCGGTCAAAGACCTGCTCCGCCGGCTGTGGCAGTGGGCCGACACCCACAGCATCGCGGTGCTGTACTGCGACATCGACAACTTCAAACGCATCAACGACTCCCTCGGCCACGACGCCGGCGACGAACTGCTGGTCGCCCTGGCCAACCGGCTGGAAGAAGGCCTCCCACCGGGCTGCATCCCCGCCCGCATCTCCGGCGACGAATTCGTCATCATCTGCCAAGACCTCGAACCGGCCGGGGGCATCGACGAGCTGATCAGCCAAGTCGCCGCCCTCCTGCGCACCCCGGTGCCGGTCGGCGGGCAACTGCTGCGGGTCACCGCCTCCATCGGGGCGGCGATGCCCAACGGCGCGACCCGCCACGGCGAAGACCTGCTCCGGTTCGCCGACGCCGCCATGTACGAGGCCAAACAACGCGGCTCCGGCAAGATCACCATCGCCAGCCCCGACCTCATCGCCAACGCCAACCACCAGATGCAGCTGGAAGGGGAACTGCGCGAAGCCCTGCACTGGGACGAACTCGTGCTGCACTACCAGCCGGTGGTGGACAGCGACGGCTGGACCATCAGCGCGGAAGCCCTGCTGCGCTGGCAACACCCCGAACGCGGCTTCATCGGCCCCAACGTGTTCATCCCGGTGGCCGAACAAGGCGACCTGCTGCCGGACCTGGACCGCTGGGTGCTGCGCACCGCGCTCGCCGAAGCCCGCACCTGGCCCGCGGTGAACGGGAAACCGGTGCGCATCGCGGTCAACCTGGCCGGCCTCGTGCCCGGCACCCCCGGTTTCGTGGAAGCCATCACCGACATCATCAACGAGAGCGGCATCGACCAGGACCGCGTGGTGCTGGAACTGGTGGAAACCACCGTGGTCGACCTGCCCGCCCGGCCCCGCCGCGAAATGCGGGAACTCGGCCGGCAAGGGGTCCGGTTCGCCGTCGACGACTTCGGCACCGGCTACTCGTCCCTGGCACGGCTCAAAGACCTGCCCGCCCAGATCATCAAGATCGACCGCCGGTTCATCGCCGGCGTGGGCGACAGCGGACCCGACTACGCGGTGGCCCGCGCCGTGGTGGACATGACCCGGGCCATGGGGCGGGAGTGCGTCGCCGAAGGCGTGGAAACCCCCACCCAATTCCGCCTGCTGGCCGAAGCAGGAGCGCACGCCCACCAGGGCTGGCTGTTCTCCCCAGCAGTCCCCGCCGAAGAGTTCCGGCACCTGATGCGGCAGAACTTCCTGCAAACGGTCAAAGCCTGACCTGCCCCAACGCCCGCAGCACGTCCCGAACGCGGTGCCGGGGCAGATCGATCAACCGCAGCGACAGGTCCCGCGGGTGCGGTGCCCGCGCGCGAACCCGCTCCACCGCCTCCCGCTTCGACAGCGCACCACCGGCCTGCTCGATCAACGCTTCCCGCCACACGTTGCGCAACTTGCCGTGCGCCCGGCGCAGCACGAAACCCGCCGCCGAACCCGGCTCGCGCTCCTCGGCCACCACGACCGCGTGCTTGCGGTCCGGGCTGCTGCGGTGGAACCGCAACGCGTACTTGTCCGCCACCAACTCGGCCAACGCCCGCTGCCCGGCCTCCCCGGTGATGTCCGGGTGGTTGTTGTCCACCAAGAACACCGCCCGCGGCGAATTGGTCGCCAACAGCATCCGCAACAACCACGGCCCCGGATCCGCCCGCAAGTCGAACACCCCGGCCCGGTCGCCGCGCACCGGGCGCGACCAGTCCGGCGCGCGCAACGACTCCACCCGGCAGCCAGCCCGCTCACCAACCCCCGCCAGCAGCTCCGCGGACACCTCGCCCCGAGCCGACTCCACCGAATGCGGCCCGTGCGTGTAAATCCCGGTGCCCTGCCGCAACACGGTCCTGCGGGCGTTCGCGGTCGGCTGGCACACGTACAAGTCACTGCTGCTGCCGATGGCCTGCGCCCCGAAATAGCGGTTGAACCCCGGCAGCACCGCCTCGAACACCAACCCCAGCCGCAACAACTCCTGCTGCACCTTGTGCCCCAGCGCGGGAGTGCGCGGACTGAACCCGTAGGCGATCACCACCCGGCCACCGCCGTCCGCCAAGCACTCCACCGCCCGACTGGCGAACAACCCGATCCCCTCCGGGGTGTACGGCGGGTCGGTGATCACCACGTCCGCCGACTCCGCCACCCCCGCGGGCAACCCGAACCGCAGATCAGCGTGCAACGTGCACAGCTCGAACCCCTGCTCGGCCGACACCCGGTCCAGGTGCTGCAGGATCCGCTCGTCCACGTCCACCACGGTCACCGACGCCGACGGCACCAGCAGCTTCACCGCCAGCGACGTCAAATCGTGATCCCCCAAGCACACCACGCGGGCACCGGCCAAGTCGTAGTGCGCGCTGAGCCACTCCGCCCGGCGCAACACCGTCTCCGGCGTGGCGGTCACGTGGTCCAACGCCGCGTCCGGGGCCGGCCCGGACGCCACGAACGAGCGCAACAGCTCCAGCTGCGCACCCGTCCCCACCGGGGCGTCGAGCCCGTCGAGCGCGAACCTCTCCACGTACCGCGACGCGGCCCGCTCCGACAACCGGAAACCACCCGCCGCGGCCTCCACGTCCCCCTGCGCCGCCGCCAACAGCAGCTCCACGTCCCGCCGCGGCACCCCGGTCGAACGCACCAGCTCGTCCAACGGCCGCGCCCCACCGGCGGCCAGCAAACCCAGCACCTCCCGCAACCGGCGGGCGAGCACACCCGCCTGCCGCAACTGGTCCGCTACCGCGTCAATGGGCTCACTCATACGGGCTGTTCCGGTGCGCTGGGCTGTGCTCATCAGGCAACCCAGCTTACGGTCCGCTCACCACCCGCCCGGCAGCAGCCTCAACCGCGGCCCCGCAACCGGCCGGCCAACTCCGCCGCCGCCCGGTGCGCCCGCTCCGCCAACTCCGGCCACGTCCGCCCGCACCCCTCCGGGCCAGCGCACTCGTGCCGGAACGCCACCCCCACCGCCGCCACCGGATACGACTCGTGGTCGAAAACCGGGCAAGCCACCGACGCGAACCCCTCCGTGATGAAGCCGTCCTCGACCGACCAACCCCGCCGCCGCTCCGCCGCCAACAACCGCCGCAACTGCGGCAAATCCCGCGGACCACGGCCAGTGCGCAACACGAACCGGTCACCCGACGGCAACAGCGCCCGCACCTGCGCGGCCGGCAGGTGCGCCAACATCGACCGCCCCGAAGCGGTCAACTGCGCCGGCAACCGAACCCCCACACCCGACACCAGCGTCTGCGGCCACACCGGCTGCTCCGCCACCAAGTACAGCAACTCGCCCCCGCGCAGCACCCCCAGGTGCGCGGGAAACCCCACCTCGTCCACCAGCCGCCGCAACACCGGGCCCGCCAAGCGCTCCAGCGGCTCGTGCCGCACGTAAGCCGCCCCCAGCTCGAGCACCACCGAGCCCAAACCGAACCGGTGCTCCTCCGGGAAACGCGTCACAAAACCCGCGTCGACCAGCTCCGACAGCAAGTGGTACGTCGTCGAACGCGGCAACCCCAACTCGCGGGCGATCACCTCGGCCGACACCGGACCGCTCCGCCGGCCCAACAACCGCAGGATCCCCAGGCCGCGCCGCAGCGCCGGAACACTACTGCTGCGCCCCACCCGCGCCTCCAGTCTGGAATACCAGACACTCTCACCCTAACCGGACTTAACCCCGCCCGCGCCCGCACGGTCAGATGGACACATGCAGGCCAACACCCACCAACTCGGCCCCACCCCGCTCACCCGCGCCCAACTGGTCGACATCGCCCGCCACCAGGGCCGCGTCGAACTCACCCCGCAAGCCATCAACAACATCACCACCGCCCGCAACCACATCGACAAACTCGCCACCGAAAACCGCCCCGTCTACGGCATCTCCACCGGGTTCGGGGCGCTCGCCGTCCGGCACATCCCCACCCACCGCCGCACCGACCTGCAACGCTCCTTCGTCCGCTCCCACGCCGCCGGCGCCGGGAACCCCGTCGAGGTCGAAGTGGTGCGGGCCGCCATGGCCCTGCGCCTGCGCACCATCGCCACCGGCCGCACCGGTGTGCGCCCCGAAACCGCCCACGCCCTCGCCGACCTGCTCAACACCGGCATCACCCCGGTCGTCGGCGAACACGGCTCACTGGGCTGCTCCGGAGACCTCGCCCCGCTCGCCACCATCGCCCTCGCCCTCACCGGAGAAGGTGAAGTCCTCACCCCCAGCGGGCAACGCCGCCCCGCCGCCGAAGCACTCGCCGAAGCCGGCCTCGAACCCGTCACCCTGGGCGAAAAAGAAGGCCTCGCCCTCACCAACGGCACCGAAGGCATGCTCGGCATGCTCGTCCTCGCCCTGCACGACCTGACCGCCCTGGTCGACATCGCCGACCTCACCGCCGCCATGAGCGTGGAAGCCCTCCTGGGCACCGACCGGGCGTTCGCCGCCGACCTGCAACACCTGCGCCCCCACCCGGGGCAAGCCGTCTCCGCCGCCCGGATGCGCGCCTTCCTCGCCGACTCCGCGATCATCGCCAGCCACCGCGGACCCGACTGCCCCCGCGTCCAAGACGCCTACTCGCTGCGCTGCGCACCCCAAGTGCACGGGGCCGCCCGCGACACCATCCGCCACGCCGAAACCACCGCCGACGCCGAACTCGCCGCCACCATCGACAACCCCGTGCTCCTCGACGACGGGCGCGTGGAATCCAACGGCAACTTCCACGGCGCCCCGCTCGCCTACGTGCTGGACTTCCTCGCCATCCCCGTCGCCGACATGGCCAGCATGGCCGAGCGCCGCACCGACCGGATGCTCGACGTCGCCCGCTCCCACGGGCTGCCCGCCTTCCTCGCCGACGACCCCGGAGTCGACTCCGGCTACATGATCGCCCACTACACGCAAGCCGCCATCACCGCAGAACTCAAACGCCTCGCCGTCCCCGCCTCAGTGGACTCCATCCCCACCAGCGCCATGCAAGAAGACCACGTGTCCATGGGCTGGGCCGCGGCCCGCAAACTCCGCGCCGCCATCAACTCCCTGACCACCGTGCTGGCCGTCGAACTGCTCACCGCCGCCCGAGCCCTCGACCTGCGCGCCCCGCTGCAACCAGCCCCCGCCACCGCAGCCGCCCGCGACCTGCTGCGCACCCGAGTCCCCGGCCCAGGACCGGACCGGCACACCAGCCCGGAAATCGCCGCCGCCGAACACCTCATCCGCAGCGGCGAACTCCACCACCTGATCACCACCCACCTCGGCCAGGAGCAACCATGACCAGCACCGAGCACCACATCCGCGCACCCCGCGGCACCACCCGGACCGCGCGCAGCTGGAGCACCGAAGCCGCCCTGCGCATGCTGCAGAACAACCTCGACCCCGAAGTGGCCGAACGCCCAGAAGACCTGGTGGTCTACGGCGGAACCGGCAAAGCCGCCCGCAACTGGGACTGCTACCAGGCCATCGTGCGCGAACTGATCTCCCTGCGCGACGACGAAACCCTCCTGGTGCAGTCCGGCAAACCGGTCGGGGTGCTCCCCACCCACGAATGGGCGCCCCGCGTGCTGATCGCCAACTCCAACCTCACCGGCCAATGGGCGACCTGGGACGAATTCCGGCGGCTCGACGAACTCGGCCTGATGATGTACGGCCAAATGACCGCCGGCTCCTGGATCTACATCGGAACCCAAGGAATCCTGCAAGGAACCTACGAAACCTTCGCCGCCATCGCCGACCAGCGCTTCGGCGGCACCCTCGCCGGCACCCTCACCGTCAGCGCCGGACTCGGCGGAATGGGCGGCGCCCAACCGCTCGCGATCACCCTCAACGGCGGGGCAGCACTGCTGGTGGAATGCGACCCGGACCGCGCCCGGCGCCGCCTGCACAACGGCTACCTCGACGAGGTCGCCGACGACCTCGACACGGCCGTCCGCGCCGCGGTCACCGCGAAGCACCAGCGGCGCGCGCACTCGGTGGCCGTCATCGGCAACGCCGCCGAAATCCTGCCCGAACTGCTGCGCCGCGGCGTCGAAGCCGACATCGTCACCGACCAGACCTCCGCCCACGACCCGCTGAGCTACCTGCCGATCGGGGTCACCGTGCCCGAATGGCCCCACTACGCGGCCGAAAAACCGGAGGAGTTCACCGCCCGCGCCCGCGAATCCATGGCCGCCCACGTGACCGCGATGGTCGGCTACCTGGACGCCGGCGCCGAAGTCTTCGACTACGGCAACTCGCTGCGCAGCGAAGCACAACTGGGCGGCTGCGAACGGGCCTTCGACTACCCCGGTTTCATCCCCGCCTACCTGCGGCCGCTGTTCTGCCAAGGCAAAGGACCGTTCCGGTGGGTCGCGCTGTCCGGCGACCCCGCCGACATCGCCCGCACCGACCGAGCGATCCTGCGGCTGTTCGGCGACGACGACCACCTGGCCCGGTGGATCGAACTGGCCGGGAGGAAAGTCCCCTTCCAAGGACTGCCGGCCCGCATCTGCTGGCTCGGCCACGGCGAACGCGACCGGGCCGGCCTGCTGTTCAACGACATGGTGGCCAGCGGCGAACTGCAGGCGCCCATCGTGCTCGGCCGCGACCACCTCGACTGCGGATCGGTCGCTTCCCCGCACCGGGAAACCGAGGACATGGCCGACACCTCGGACGCGGTCGCCGACTGGCCCCTGCTCAACGCCCTGGTCAACACCGCCTCCGGGGCCACCTGGGTGTCGGTGCACCAAGGCGGGGGAGTGGGCATGGGACGCTCCCTGCACGCCGGCCAGGTCACCGTGGCCGACGGAACCCCGATGGCCGCCCGCAAGCTCCAGCGGGTGCTGTCCAACGACCCCGCGACAGGCATCATCCGCCACGCCGACGCCGGCTACTCCCGAGCCCGCGACACCGCCACCGAACACGGCCTGCGCACCCCGCTCGTGCCATGACCCACCACCCGGCGCAGAACACGCGGCAAGGGAACTTTTCCGCCACCCCCGGGCAGAAAAGTTCCCTTCAACTCGCGGCGCACCACCCGGCGCGAGCGAAACCACCGGGCACCCCAGCGAACCGTCCACAACGAACCCGGAAGGGGAGCAACGCCCCACCGGAACCACCACTGTGGACTATCGGAACGGTGGAACACGACCCCAGGAGCGGCCGATGAGCACACTCTGGTGCCAGTGGGCATGGCTGGAGAACGGGCCCACCCCCGGCGTGCAACTGCACATCACCGACGGGACGATCACCAGCATCCAGCGCACCCGCACCCCGGACCCCGGTGCCGAAGAACTCCACGGACTCGTCCTGCCCGGGCTGGCCAACACCCACTCCCACGCCTTCCACCGGGCCCTGCGCGGCCGCACCACCAGCAGCGGCACCTTCTGGACCTGGCGGGAACACATGTACCGGGTCGCCGCCACCCTCGACCCCGACCAGTACTACCAACTGGCCCTCGGCACCTACGCCGAAATGGCCCTCGCCGGAATCACCTGCGTCGGGGAATTCCACTACCTGCACCACGACCCGAACGGCCACAGCTACCGCGACCCCAACGCCATGGGGCACGCCCTCACCCGAGCAGCAGCCGACGCCGGCATCCGGATCACCCTGCTCGACACCTGCTACCTCACCGGCGGCTTCACCACCCCCGTGCGCGGCGTCCAAATCCGCTTCAGCGACGGCGACATCGACAACTGGATGCACCGCGTGCAGCAATTCCACCCCGGCAACCAGCGAACCCGGCTCGGCGCCGCCATCCACTCGGTGCGCGCCGTCCCCGCCCGCCACATCCCGCACATCACCGCATGGGCCCGCCACACCACCGCCCCCGTGCACATCCACCTCTCCGAGCAGCGCGCCGAGAACGAAGCCTGCCTGGCCGCCCACGACCGAACCCCCACCCAGCTGCTCGACGAACGCGGCGCCCTCGGCCCCCACCTCACCGCGATCCACGCCACCCACCTGACCAACCAGGACATCGCGCTGCTGGGCAGCACCCGCACCGGGGTGTGCCTGTGCCCGAGCACCGAAGCCGACCTCGGAGACGGCATCGGACCAGCCGTCGAGCTCGCCGCCGCCGGATCACCGCTGTCGACCGGCAGCGACGGGCACAGCGAAATCGACCTCCTCGGCGAAACCCAAGCCGTCGAAGCCCACACCAGGCTGCGCACCGAAACCCGGGGGCACTTCACCAGCCCCCAACTGCTGGCCATGGCCACCAAGAACGGGCACCGATCCCTCGGCTGGCCCGACTGCGGACAGCTGGCCACCGGCTGCCAAGCCGACCTGATCGCGATCGACCTCAACACCCCGCGCTTGGCCGGCGTGCCAGTGGCCGAAGCACCCGCGGTAGCCCGCGCCAGCGACCTCACCGACGTCTTCGTGGCCGGGCAGCGCATCGTCCACCACGGACACCACCGGACCGTGGACGTGCCCGCCCAGCTGCGCAACGCGCTCCAAGCCCTGCAACAACCGTGAGGCACCCGTGAAAAGCACCCTCATCACCGGTATCGGCGAACTCACCACCAACGACCCGGAACTGGGCACCTTGCACGACGCGGCGGTCGTGATGACCGGCAACCGCATCAGCTGGGTCGGATCGGCGAACAACCCACCGGACGCCGACACCATGGTCGACGCCGAGGGGCGGGCGGCACTGCCCGGCTGGGTGGACAGCCACACCCACCTGGTGTTCGCCGGCGACCGCACCAGCGAATTCATCGCCCGAACAGCCGGAAAACCCTACACCGCGGGCGGGATCAACGAGACCGTGCGAGCCACCCGAGCCGCCAGCGACGAACAACTCCAGCACAACCTCATCAGGCACCTGGCGGAAGCCACCGCGCAAGGAACCACGTGCCTGGAAACGAAAACCGGCTACGGGCTCACCGTCCACGATGAACTGCGAGCGGCCAAGACCGCGGCACTGGTCGACGAAGTCACCTTCCTCGGCGCCCACGTGGTGCCCCCGGGCTGGGACGCCGACGACTACACGCACCACGTCTGCACCGACATGCTCGACGCCGTGGCAGCGCACGTCGACTGGTGCGACGTGTTCTGCGAACGCGGCGCGTTCGACGCCGACCAAACCACAGCCGTGCTGCGGGCAGCCCGCGAACGCGGACTCGGCCTGCGGGTCCACGGCAACCAGCTCGGCCCCGGGCCCGGCGTGCAGGTGGCCGTCGCCGAGCAAGCCGCCAGCGTCGACCACTGCACCCACCTCGACAGCGCCGACATCGACGCGCTCGCCAACTCCGACACCGTCGCAACCCTGCTGCCGGCCTGCGACGCGTGCACCCACCAGCCCCTGCCGAACGCCCGGGCGCTGCTCGACGCGGGAGCCACCGTCGCGTTGGCCACCAACTGCAACCCCGGCTCCTCCTACACCACCTCCATGGCCTACTGCGTGGCCACCGCGGTGCTGCAGATGGGGATGAGCGTTGCCGAAGCGGTGCGAGCAGCGACCTGGGGAGGAGCTCGAGCGCTGCGCCGAGAAACCGGCGACGGGGCAGTGGGGGTGGTGCGGCCCGGTGCCCGCGCCGACCTCCACCTGCTCGACGCCCCCAGCGCCGCCTGGCTCGCGTACCGGCCCGGCGTGCCGCTGACCTACGCGGTGTGGCGGGAAGGCCACGACCTCGTCCCACCACCCGGTGGGCGGCAAGACCGGTGAGCGAAGAGCCCCGCCGCAGGGCGGGGGAGGAGCGAGCCGCGCGTCAGCTCACTCGTCGCTGTCGTCCCGAGCCAGGAACGTGGCCAGCCGCTCGGTGGCGTCCTCGAACTCCGGGTTCAAGTCCACGAAAACACGCATCCGGTCCGCCACCCACGCCAGTGAGACCTGCTCTTCACCGCGACGTTCTTCCAGCTCCTCAATACCGCGGTCGGTGAAGTACACCGTCCCTCCCAAGCAATCTCCAGAAGCCGGCGAACCAGCAGTTCACCACACCAGACTGACACGGCGAGAGTAAGGGAACTCCCCTGCCGCCCGGGAGCGGGAAGTTCCCCGCCCTCAACTTACTCGGCATGGAAAAGCCGCTGGTCCGCGGTGGAACCAGCGGCTTTTCCTAGTTCAGCGATCAGGCGAAGGCGCTGTTGACCACTTCAGCCTGCTCCACCTCGTGGACCTTGGCCAAACCGGTGGCCGGCGCGGCCATCGCACGCCGCGAAACCCGCTTGATCTTGCCTTGCAGCTGCGGGAACAACTCCGGCAGCGCGAGGCCGAGGAACGGCCACGCACCCTGGTTGGCGGGCTCTTCCTGCACCCAGCGGATGTCGTCGGCGTTCGAGTACCGGTCGAAGATCCGGCCGAGCTTGCGGTGCGGCAGCGGGTACAGCTGCTCCAGCCGCACGATCGCGGTGTCGTCGAGACCGTGCTTCTTCTTGTGCGCCGCCAGCTCGTAGTAGATCTTGCCGGTGCACAGGATCAGCCGGCGCACCGAAGCCGGATCCGGCTGCGTCGGGTCGTCGATCACCGAGGTGAACTTGCCCTCCGTGAAGTCCTCGACCGCACTGGTCGCGGCCTTCAGGCGCAGCATCGACTTCGGCGTGAACACCACCAGCGGCCGGTGGATGCCGTCCAGGTTGTGCCGGCGCAGCAGGTGGAAGTAGTTCGCCGGGGTCGACGGCATCGCCACGGTCATGGAGCCCTCAGCGCACAGCTGCAGCCACCGCTCGATCCGGGCGGAGGTGTGGTCCGGGCCCTGACCCTCGTGGCCGTGCGGCAGCAGCAGCACCAGGTCGGAACGCTGCCCCCACTTGGCCTCACCGGAGGAGACGAACTCGTCGACGATCGACTGCGCCCCGTTGAAGAAGTCACCGAACTGGGCTTCCCACAGCACCAGGGCGTCCGGGTTGGCCACCGAGTAGCCGTACTCGAAGCCCATCGCCGCGAACTCGGACAGCGCCGAGTCGTACACCAGGAACTTCGCCTGGTCCTCCGACAGGTGCTGCAGCGGGGTGTACTCGGCGCCGGTCTTGCGGTCGATCAGCACCGAGTGCCGCTGGCCGAAGGTGCCGCGGCGGCTGTCCTGACCGGTCAACCGCACCGGGTGGCCTTCCATGACCAGCGAACCGAACGCCAGCAGCTCGGCGAACGCCCAGTCGATGCCGCCTTCCCGGCCCATCTTGGCGCGCCGCTCCAGCACCGGCTTGACCCGCGGGTGCGGGGTGAAGCCCTCCGGCAGCTCGATCTGCGAGTCGGCGATCCGCTCGATGACCTCCCGCGGCACCGCGGTGGACAGCCCCTTGGGGATCTGCTGGCTGCTCTCCACCGACTCGCTCGGGGCCGGCGGGTGCTTCTCCAGCTCGCGCACTTCGTTGAAGACGTGCTCCAACTGGGCCGCGTAGTCCTTGAGCGCCTTTTCGGCTTCTTCGAGCGTGATGTCACCCCGGCCGATCAGCGACTCGGTGTAGACCTTGCGGACGCTGCGCATCTTGTCGATCGCGTCGTACATCTTCGGCTGGGTCATCGACGGGTCGTCGCCCTCGTTGTGGCCGCGACGGCGGTAGCAGACCATGTCGATGACCACGTCCTTGCCGAAGGTCTGGCGGTATTCGACCGCCAGCCGCGCGACCCAGACGCAGGCCTCCGGGTCGTCACCGTTGACGTGGAACACCGGCGCGCCGATCATCTTCGCCACGTCGGTGCAGTACTTGCTGGACCGGGAGTGCTCCGGGGCGGTGGTGTAGCCGACCTGGTTGTTGACGATCACGTGGACCGTGCCGCCGGTGCGGTAGCCGCGCAGCAGCGACAGGTTCAGGGTTTCGGCGACCACGCCCTGGCCGGCGAACGCGGCGTCACCGTGCAGCAGCACCGGCAGCACCGTGAAGCCTTCCTGGCCCTTGTCCAGCATGTCCTGCTTGGCGCGGACGATGCCCTCCAGCACCGGGTCCACCGCTTCCAGGTGCGACGGGTTGGAGGTCAGCGACACCTTGACCTCGCCGTCCCCGAACATCCGGAAGTACTTGCCCTCGGCGCCCAGGTGGTACTTCACGTCACCGGAGCCGTGCGCCTGGCCCGGGTCGAGGTTGCCCTCGAACTCCCGGAAGATCTGGGCGATCGGCTTGCCCACGATGTTGGCCAGCACGTTGAGCCGGCCGCGGTGCGGCATGCCGATGACCACTTCGTCGAGCTCGTTGGCGGCCGCGCTGTCCAGCACCGCGTCCAGCAGCGGCACCACGGTCTCCGCGCCTTCCAGCGAGAACCGCTTCTGGCCGACGTACTTGGTCTGCAGGAAGGTCTCGAAGGCCTCGGCCGCGTTGAGCTTGGACAGGATGTACTTCTGCTCCGACGGGTCGGGCTTGCTGTGCGGCTTCTCGACCCGCTGCTGGATCCATTCCCGCTCGTCCGGCTCGAGGATGTGCATGTACTCGACGCCGACGGTGCGGCAGTAGGAGTCGCGCAGCACGCCGAGCACGTCGCGCAGCTTCATCTTCTCCTGGCCGGCGAACCCGCCGACGGCGAACTCGCGGTCCAGGTCCCACAGGGTGAGGTTGTGGGAGAGCACGTCGAGGTCTTCGTGCCGCCGCTGCCGGTAGTTCAGCGGGTCGATGTCGGCCATCAGGTGACCGCGGGTGCGGTAGGCGTCGATCAGCTCCAGCACCCGGGCGGTCTTGTCGACCGAGCCCTCCGGGATGTCCCGGTTCCAGCGGACCGGCTCGTAGGGGATGCGCAGCGAGGCGAAGATGTCGTCGTAGAAGCCGTCTTCGCCCAGCAGCAGCTGGTGCATGCGGCGCAGGAACTCGCCGGACTCGGCGCCCTGGATGACCCGGTGGTCGTAGGTGGACGTCAGCGTGACGATCTTGCTGATGCCCATTTCCACCAGGGTCTGCTCGCTGGCGCCCTGGAACTCGGCCGGGTAGTCCATGGAGCCGACGCCGATGATGGCGCTCTGGCCCCTGGTCAGCCGCGGCACCGAGTGGTTGGTCCCGGTGGGACCGGGGTTGGTCAGCGAAATCGTGGTGCCCGCGAAGTCCTCGGCGGTCAGCGAGTTGCTGCGGGCCTTGCGGATGATGTCCTCGTAGGCCTGCCAGAACTGGTAGAAGGTCATGTCCTCGCAGGCCTTGATGGAGGCGACCACGAGGTTGCGGCTGCCGTCCTTGCCGGGCAGGTCGATGGCCAAGCCCAGGTTGACGTGCTCGGGGGTGACGACCGCGGGCTTGCCCTTCTCGTCCACCGCGTAGTGGCGGTTCATGTTCGGGAAGTCCTTCAGGGCCCGGACCAGCGCGTAGCCGATCAGGTGGGTGAAGGAGACCTTCCCGCCCTTGTTCCGCTTGAGGTGGTTGTTGATGACGATGCGGTTGTCGAACAGCAGCTTGGCTGGAACCGCGCGCACGCTGGTGGCGGTGGGCACGGTCAGCGACTGGTCCATGTTCTTGGCGATCGCGGCCGCGGCGCCACGCAGCGGTTTGACGTCCTCGCCGGGCTTGGCCTCCGGGGCCGAGGGGGACTTGGCCGCCGGGGTCGGGGAAGGCTGCGGCTTGGGCGCCGGCTTGCTGGCTTGCGCAGCGGGGGCAGGGGTGACCTGGCCGTTGGTCCCGCTGGGCTTGATGGCGGTGGCCGTGCTCGACTGGGTCGTCGCTGCCGCGCCAGCTGCGGAGTTGGCTTGCTGGTTAGCTGGCTGGCCCGTCTTGTAGTCGGCGAAGAATTCGTGCCACGCCGAGTCTACGGATGAGGGATCTTGGAGGTACCGCTCATACATCTCCTCGATCAACCACTCATTGGGGCCGAACTGTGACGCAGGGGTGCTGGACACGGCTGGCGTTCGCCTCAATCTCTGCTCGTGATTTACAGACACTCGACTAACAGGCTAACGACCCGGCTGCCGAGATTGACACGCAGTACTGCGCTCTGGTGAGCGATGCCCACGACTGGCGCGCCGGGGAAAACTCCGTCCTCGGCGAGCGACTCTGGGGGCTGCACGGGGTCACTCACCACGCGTAACATGTCTCACTCGGTTGCGGGCAATCTGTTTGTACTCCATGTGGGTTGTCGCTCGTAAATAGTATGACGTTTCGTGTGGCGGGGATGTTCCCCTTGTCACTAAATCGAGCGAGCTGTTTTGGCGCTGAACAGCGGCCCTCGTCGAGGAGGTCCGCCCGCGCAAAGCGGGCAGAAAAGTTCCCGGAATTCAGCGGTGCGGTGAGCGAAGTTCCCTTGGGGCTGGAAAGCGGCAAGAAAATTCCCTTACTTTCCAGTACGCGGACCGCACCGCCGAATTTTTCCGGATGGCGGTAAAAAAATTTCTTTTTCGCCTCAGGCGATATTCGACGCGCCCTCGTCCAGCGGCTCCGCCCCACCCGACGACCGCCACAGCTGCGCGTAACGGCCATCGGCCGCCAACAACTCGGCGTGCGACCCCAGCTCCACGATGCGCCCCGCTTCCACCACCGCGATCCGGTCCGCCCGGGCCGCGGTGGCCAACCGGTGCGCCACCACGAACGTGGTGCGCTGCCGCGACACCCGATAGCTGGCGTCCACCACCATCGCCTCGGTGGCCGGGTCCAACGCCGCCGTCGCCTCGTCCAACAGCAAGATGTCCGGATCCACCAGCTCGGCCCGAGCCAGCGAAACCAGCTGCCGCTGCCCGGCCGACAACGACCGGCCCCGCTCACCGACCTCCTGCCGAAAACCGCGCGGCAACATCGCGATCCCCGGCAGCGCCCCCACCGAACGCGCCGCGGCCTCGATCTCCGCCGCGGTCGCCCCCGGCCGGGAGTAGCCGATGTTCGCGGCCACATCACCGGTGAACAAGTGCCCCTCCTGCGGCACCACCGCCATCCGGCTGCGCAGCGACCCCAAGTCGTAGTCGCGGACGTCCACCCCGTCGATGAGCACCGCGCCCTCGGTCACGTCGTAGAACCGGGCGAGGAGCTTGATCAACGTGGACTTGCCCGCACCGGTCGCGCCCACCAGCGCCACCGTCTCCCCGGGGCGCACCCGCAACGACACGTCCCGCAGCGCGAATGCCTCGGTCCCCGGGTACTTGAACGATACCGAACGCAGCTCGACCTCACCCCGCAGGCGCCCCCGAACCTCCACCGGCTTCCGCGCCGGCGGCACCGACGTCGGCGTCCGCAGCAGCTCGGCGATCCGCCGCAACCCCACGCTCGCCTGCTGGTACGAGTCGAAAACACTGGACAGCTGCTGCACCGGGGAGAAGAACAAGTTCAAGTACAGCAAGAACGCCACCAGCACCCCGGCCGTCAACCGGCCCTCGGCCACCCGGGCCGCGCCCACACCCACGACCGCGGCCAACGCCACCTCGGACAAGAACGCCACGAACGGGAAGTAGAGCGAGATGTACAACTGGGCCCGCAGCCGCGACCGCCGATAAGCATCACTGCGCTGCGCGAACCGGCGCGCGGCCAACCGCTCCCGACGGTGCGCCTGGGCCACCCGCAGCCCCGCCACGTTCTCCTGCAGATCGGCGTTGACCGTGCTGACCCGCTCCCGAGCCTCCGCATAAGCCCGCTTCGACACCCGCCGGAACACCACCGTCGCCACCACCAGCACCGGCAGCACCGACATCGCCACCAGCGCCAACGGCAGATCCGTGGCCAGCAGCGCCCCCGCGATCCCGACCAGCGTCAGCGAACTGACCACGAACGTCGCCAACCCCGTCTGCAGGAACGACGACAACGCGTCGACGTCAGTGGTCATCCGGGTCATGATCCGCCCGGACAACTCCCGCTCGAAGTAGTCCAACCCCAACCGCTGCAAATGCGCGTAACTGCGCAACCGCAACTGGTAGAGCAAGGTCTCCCCGGTCCGGGCAGCGACCACCGTCTGCGCCCGCACCACCAACCAACCCAACCCCACCAGCAGCCCAGCAGCCGCCGTCAACAACCACAACGTGCCCGGGTCACCAGCACCGACCCCGGCATCCACGCCGTAGCGCACCAGCGTCGGCAACACCACCGACACCAACGCGTCCCCGGCCACCAGCGCCACCGTCAGAGCAATGCCCCAACGGATCGAACCGAACAGCTTCGACAACCGGAAATCCGGATCGTCCGCGGTCGGATCGACCGGCCCCCGCCGCGGCTGATCGGTGGCCGGCGGAAGACTCCGCACCCCCTCCAGCAGCTCCGGGGTCGGCGGCATCGACGCCTTGCTGATCCCGTGCTTGCCCGGCACCGCCGCGGCCGGACCCGCAGCCACCGGATCCTCCGGCTCCGGCTCCGGCCACAACTCCGCGGTGACCCCCTGCCGGTCCGACGCCTCCGGAACGAACCGGCGATCGATGGACTCCCCAGAACCGGCCAGCAGCGCCCGGAACAACTCGCAGCGCTCCAGCAACTCCTCTTGGGTGCCCACATCGACCACCCGTCCCCGGTCGAGCACCGCGATCCGGTCCGCCAACGCCAACGTCGACCGCCGGTGCGCCACCAACAGCGTGGTGCGCTCCGCCGTCACCGACCGCAGCGTGCCGTGGATCGCGGCCTCGGTCGCCGCGTCCACCGCCGAAGTCGCGTCGTCGAGCACCAGCACCCGCGGATCCGACAGCAGCGCCCGCGCCAGCGCGATCCGCTGCCGCTGCCCACCCGACAACGTCAGCCCGCGCTCACCCACCAGCGTGTCGTAGCCGTCCGGCAGCGCGCTGATGAACTCGTGCGCCTCCGCGGCCTTCGCCGCAGCCACCACCTCCTCCTCGGAGGCGTCCGGCCGCCCGTAGGCGATGTTGCCGCGAATGGTGTCGGAGAACAGGAACGCCTCCTCGAACACCACGCCCACCGCCGAGCGCAGCGAATCGAGCTGCAAATCCCGCACGTCCAACCCCGGCTGCCCAGTCCGGCCCAGCGCGATCCGCCCCGAATGCACGTCGTAGAAGCGGGGCAGCAGCAGCGACACCGTGGACTTGCCGGACCCCGCCGGGCCCACCAGCGCCACCGTCTCCCCGGGGCGCACCCGCAGCGACACCTCCCGCAGCACCGGCTGGTCCCGGGTGTAGCCGAACGTGACGTCCTCCAGCTCCACCTGCAGCGGACCGTCCGGCAGCGGCACAGCACCGCTCTTCTCCCGCACCTCCGGCTGCGCGTCCAGCAGCTCGTGGATCCGCTCCACCCCAGCCCGAGCCAACTGGGCCTGCACCACCAGGCTGGAGAGCATCCGGGCCGGGGAGGCCAGCATCGCCACATACCCGGTGAACGCCACGAACGTGCCGATGCTCACCTGGCCCTGCAGCGCCATCCAGCCACCCAGGCCCAGCACACCGACCTGCCCGGCCAGCGGGAGCGACGACAAACTGGCCGCCGGCAGCGAACTGATCCGCGCCGAACGCATCCGCTCCGCGAACAACCGGCGGGCCCGGCCCTCCATCCGGGAAACCTCCCGGGACTCCTGGCCGAACCCCTTCACCACCCGAACCCCGGTCACGGTCTCCTCGACCTGCTGGGCGATGTCCGCCGCCCGCTGCTGCGCCGACCAGGTCGCCGGGAACAAGCGCTTCTTGCTGCGCGCCGAAACCACCCCGATCAGCGGCGCCACGATCAACGCCACCACGGTCAGCAGCGGGGACAACCACAGCATCGCCGCCAGCGCGAACACCGCCAGCACCGCGGTGCCGGCCGCCAGCGGGAACATCGACAACAGCGCGTTGATCAACTGCAGGTCGCTGATCGACCGGGACACCACCTGCCCGGTGCGCAACGCGTCCTGCTTGCCCCCGTCCAACCGCTGCACCGTGGCGAACACCGCGCGCCGCAGATCGTGCTGCACGTTGGCGGCCAACCGCCCCGCGCTGTAGCGGCGGACGAACGCGGCCGCGAACCGGAACACCCCCAGCCCCAGCAGCGCCAGCACGACCCACCACAGCTGGTCGGTGCGGCCCCGAACCGCATCGTCCACCGCCACCTTGGTCAACAGCGGGGCCAGCGCCTCCAGCCCCACCGCGGTGACCGAAGCCCCCACCGCCAGCAACAGCGCAGCGGGGTGCCGCCAACAAGCAGCGGCGAGACGACGGATCCAACCACCGGACACGGTCCGCGCACTACCGGAGTCGCTCACGACGCCAGGTTATGCCGCCACCAGCGAGCCGCAGGCGCCGCGACTTGGTGACGTTCATGACCGAAGGTGACGAACCCCACCGCACAACGGGGGAGCGGGTCAGGGAAGCGACCTCCACCGGCGGAGCCGGCAGAAAAGTCCCCTCGCCGTCAGGTGATGTCCCGCTGGCGGCTCACCGCCCAGCCGGCCAGCGCGAACCCCGCGGCGTAGGCCAGGAACACCAGCACGCTCAACCACCACCCCTGCCCGTAGCTGCCGCCGAAGAAGAAGTGCAGCAGCTCGAACACCTCACGGGGGATGAACGGCTCGTCCGGCCCGGCCACCGCCTCGACGAAGATCGGCACCGCCAAGTTGCCGACAACACCGTTGCCGGCCGCCCCCGGCAGGTATGCGGCCACCCCGCTGGCATCGGTGCCGGCCAAGAACGTCGAAATGATGAACTCGACGACGAACTTGTACAGCAGCGGCACCACCACCGCCAGCACCGCGTTGCCGATCAGGGCGCCGAAACCAACGCCCAGCACCGTCCACAGCACCATCGCCAACAGCCCGGCACCGCCGACGGCGAACCAGTCCAGCGGATCACCGAACCCGTCCAGACCGGCGCCCAGCAAGCCGCCCAAGCTCGCGCACACCACGTTGACCACCCCGTACAGCGCGCCCACGGCGCTGTAGGCGATCAGCTTCGCGCCGAACACCGCGCCCCGCGGGTTGCCGGTCAAATACGTGGTGGTGATGCTCTTGTTCCGGTGCTCCCCGGCGACGGCCAGCGCACCGAACAGCACGGCGAAGATCGTGGAGAAGTTCGTCGACATCGACACGGTCAACAACCCCAGCGGCAGCGGCCGCCCCAGCGACCGCTCCAGTTCGCTGATCGTGCCCACCGCGGTGCCGAACCACCCGGCGCCGAAGCTCAACAGGGCCACCGGGATGAGCAGCGCCCACCACAGGTTGACCGTGAAGATCTTGCGGAACTCCGAACGAACCAGCGCGGTGACCATCAGGCATACCCCCCGGGATTGCCCGGCTGGCCGGGCTGGTGGCCGGGCCCCCACTGCTGGGGCGGCACCTGCGGGCTTGCGCTGTGCTGTCCACTGGTCAACTGGAAAAACACCTGCTCGAGATCGACGTGTTCGTCCTGCATCGCGTACAGCGCGACCCCGGCCTCCAACGCCAGGTCGGCGACCGTGCGGGAGTCGGCGTTGTTGACGGCGAGCCTGCCATCGGCCAGGAACTCCACCTCCAGCCCGGCCTCCTGCAGCTTCTCCACCAACCGGTTCGGGTCGGAGGCTTGCACCAGCGCCCGCGAGCGCTGCGCCGCCCGCAGATCGTCCAACCGCCCGTCGTACACGCACTGGCCGCGGCTGATGATCACCACGCTGTCCACGGTGTGCTCCATCTCGCGCAGCAAGTGGCTGGAGACCAGCACGGTGCGGCCGTTGGCGGCGAAGGCGCGCAGGAAGTTGCGCAGCCACGCGATGCCCTCCGGGTCCAACCCGTTGGCCGGCTCGTCCAGCACCAGCACCTGCGGGTCTCCCAGCAGGGCGGTGGCCAGGGCGAGCCGCTGCCGCATGCCCAGCGAGAAACCGGACACCGGTCTGCTGCCCACGCTGGCCAGGCCGACCAGCTCCAACACCCGGTCCGCCTGCTCGTCGGGGAGGCCCATCGCCGCCGCGTAGCAGCGCAGGTGGTTGCGGGCGGTGCGCCCGGGGTGGAAGCTCTGCGCCTCCAGCACCGCGCCCACCACCGTGCCGGGGTTGGGCAGCTGGTGGAAGGGAACACCGTTGATCGTCGCCGTTCCGGCGGTGGGTTTCACCAACCCCAGGATCATCCGGAGCGTGGTCGTCTTGCCCGACCCGTTGGGGCCGAGGAAACCGGTCACCGTGCCGGGCTCCACCGTGAAGCTCAGGTCCTGCACCGCTTGCACCGGCCCGAAGCTCTTGCTCAGCCCTTGCACAACGATTCGGCCGCTGCCGTCGTGCACTCGCTCCTCCAACGTCGCCGTTCGCGCGAACCGGCCCCTATCCTGCCGGACACCGCGGGCGCGGTGGTCGGGAGCCGGGGGCAGCCGGCGAGCCGTGGGGAGCGGAACAGCGGAACTACCCGGGGTCACCGCAGAACAGACCACTTTCGCTCTTTCGGGCAATCCTCGGTCGAGCTGGCAAAACCTGGCCTGGAGTCCGCGCATTGCCGTCGGAAAACGCGAAAAGTGCCCTACACTGGAGTTGGCGGCCTGCTCCCGGTGCCCCCCAGGCCGGTTGAGCGGGCCGCCCCTTCTCGTGTTCAGCACGTGTCGATCACCGGGCCCACGGGTGACCCCGTTCAGCGGTCCGGTTCGTTCTCACCCGGCGTGCCGCCCCGATCACCTCAGGTGCCGGTGTTCGGCGGCCGAACGCGGGTTCTCCGCTGCGGATCGGGACGACCTTGACAGCACCGCTGGGATCCTTACTCTTTGGGGGCATTGAACAACCGCATACCGGCCGACGACCCCGGGCGGGAGAGACCTGCCGACCACCGGCAGGCGCCGAAGGAGCAAGACTCCCCGCAAACTCTCAGGCCCCGTGACCGCTCGGGAGAGGCGACTCTGGAAAGCGCGGGTCAGCGACGTCCCGCCACCCACGGTGCAAACCGCCAACCGCGGTGAAGCTCTCAGGTTCCGCAACAGAGTGGGGAGGCCCTGGAAACCACGGGCAGTCATGCCCTTCGACCACAGCGGAGCCTCCCTATGTCCGTACCGGAAAACCTGCAGTACACCGAAGAGCACGAGTGGGTTGAAGACAACGGCGAGCAGGTGCGGGTCGGCATCACCGAGCACGCCGCCGAAGCGCTCGGGGACATCGTCTTCGTGCAGCTGCCCGAAGTCGGCGAGCAGGTGGAAGCCGGGCAGGCCTGCGGGGAGCTGGAATCCACCAAGTCGGTCAGCGACCTCTTCTCCCCGGTCACCGGTGAGGTCACCGCGATCAACCAGGACGCGGTCGACGACCCGGCGCTGCTCAACTCCGACCCCTACGGCAAGGGGTGGCTGCTGGAAGTCCGGGTCACCAGCAAGGGCAAGCTGCTGTCCGCCCAGGAGTACTCCGAGCTCATCGGCGACTGAGGACACTCGCGCCGGCTTGCCGGGTCAGCGCGGCCCGGCAAGCCGGCGCGACCGGGTTCCCGGCGGCGTTCGTCGCCGGGCTCAGTGCAGCAGCACGTAGAGCAGTCCGGTGCAGCCGACCCCGACCGCCAAGGCGGTCACCGCCGCCGGAAGACCACCCCCGGGCAGGGGCGCGCTGGAGCGCAGACTGCGCCACCCGCGGATGTGCCGGCGCCAGGCGAGCCCGGTCACCGAAGCGGCCAGGGGCAGGGTGAGCGCCGCGCACGCCACCGCGGCCGCGGTGCTCACGTGCAGCACCAGCCGCAGCAGCACCAGCAGGACCGCGGTGAACGCCAGGGTGGTCCGCAGCCACGCCAGCGTGGTCCGCTCCAACTGCAGGCCGGGATCGACCGGTTCGGGTTCCTCCGGCACCTCAGATCCCCGTCACCAGCAACAGCACCAGCGCGGCCACCCCGACCAGAGCGAGCCCGCAGCCCAGCACCGGGGCCAGCTGGAACGGGGGCAGCGACACCCCGCGCCGCAGCGCCCGCTCGGTCCGGAACCACCGGGTGAAGGCCGTCACCGCCGCGAGCACCCCGCTCAGCAGCAGCACGACGGCCAGCACCGTGCGCAGCGGGGAAGGGGTGGCGACCGCGTTGAGCGATTCCACCCCCACGCCGGAGGCCATCAAGGCCAGCGAGGTCCGGATCCACGCGAGGAACGTGCGTTCGTTGGCGAGCGTGAACCTGGGGTCCGGGTCGCTGCCGACTCCGTAGAGCCGCCGCGGCCACCGCGGATCCCCTTCCCGCGGTCCGGTGACCATGCCGTCACGATAGTGCGGGCGCCACCGGGACGCCGGGCTGGTCAACTGCGGGCCGGTACCCGGGAGGGAGCTAGAAGGCGAACACCGAACCGGTGTAGGTCTGGGCGACGCACGCGTTGGCGTAGCGCTTCTCGAACTCCACCGACCGCTGGTTCCAAACACCTTCCGCGCTGACCGTGACCGGCCGGTACACCAGCGGGCACGGGGTGTTGGCGTGGGCGGCGGCCAGCGCGTCGAGATCACCGTCCACAGTGTCCAGATCGGCGCACGCCTCGGTGGCCTTCGGGTGGGTGCCGCCGGCCGGGTCGCAGATCAGCACCGCGGTGCGGGCCTCGTTGCGGGCGTCACTGCTGATCGACAGGCGCAAGACGCTGGGTTGCTGTGGTTGCTCGGCGGTGGCCAGCGCCGGGATCAGCGCGGTACCGGCCAGCGCTGCGGCGAGGAATATTCCGCGACTGGTCAGCCGGGATGCAGCCATCTCGTCCGGTCCTCCTGTGTGTCAGGTGTGGGATCTGCTTTTCTTTATCTCCGCTTCGCGGTGGTCTGCTGTCCCGGCAGCCGCAGACCACTGGAAAGTGGTTCACTCAACCGGTTGCCCTGACTGGCCGTCACGCTTTTGCCCGCTGCACCCGGGTGGTCCGGCCGCGCTGCGGAGCGCTCGGGCGCAGCGCTGTGGATCTTTCCCCGGTGTTCGCGCCCAGGACCGGTGGCAGGCCAGTGAGGACTGGCCGAAAACCCTTGCGGCAGAAGAACTTTCCGGCAGATCACCGGCGCGTTGATCAATTCCGTCCAGTGCGGACACCGGACGCGCGGGCGAGCCGGATCACTCGTCCGCGACGTGGCTGCGGATCACTTCGTTGACCGCCTGCTGGAAACCGTTCACCAGCACTTGAATGGTCAGCGGGCGCAACTGGTCGGCCATGCGCCGGACCCGCTCGCGCTCCTGCTCCGGCCGGCCCCGCTCCACGTAGGGCCGCAGCACGTTGGCGGCGAACAGCTCCCGCAGTTCCACCGCGATCTGCGCGGTGTGCTGGGAGACGATGTTCTTGGCCTCCAGCAGCATGTCCAGCGGCAGGTCCAGGGCCAAGATCTGCAGGCCCACGCCGAGCATCGCCGGGCTGGGCAGGCGCAGCCGGTCGGAGTCGGGCAGGCGTTGCAGGATGCCCAGGGCCACCAGTTTCTCGACGCGGTCGTCGTCGAGGTGCTGCCCGGCCCGCCGGTCCAGTTCGGCGCGGTCGATGTCTTCGCTGCGGTCCTCGGTCCACGGTGCGATCAACGCCCGCTGCAGCGCCAGTTCCTCGGGGGAGGCGTCGGCGGGAATGCGTTCCAGGTGCCGCTCGATCGCCGAGAGCGTGAAGCCCAACCCCTGCAGTTCCCGGATCAGCTCCAGCCGCGCGAGGTGGTCCCGGCCGTAGAGGCCGAGCCTGCCCCGCAGCCGCGGTGGGGGGAGCAGCCCACGCGAGGAGTAGAACCGGACAGTGCGCACCGTGACGCCGGCACGTGCCGCCAACTCGTCGATGGTGAGCTCTTCATCCGCGGTTGGGAGCATGCCGGAACGATACTCCCTGGCCGCTGTGACACCAACGCTGTCGCATGGCTGCTGTGCCGATGCCGGGCGGCGGCGGCCGGTGCCGCGCCGCGCTTCCCGGGGTTGGGAACGGGGAAGGGGCCGCTGGTCCTGGCGCCGCCCCGGGGCGAACCCCGAAAATGCTTGTGACCTGCGGTGATGCTCCCGCGCTGATCGTCCACCGCTCGAATGATCACGAGGAGGTCACGAATGCTTCACATGTGACACCAATGATGTGACGCTATTGCCGTCGAGTTCGTGTGGTGCTCGACACAGACGGCGGAGGGTGTGGCGTGACGGACAACCGCGGACCGCTGGCCGGGATCAAGGTGGTCGAGCTGGCCGGGATCGGCCCGGCCCCGTTCAGCGCAATGCTGCTGGCCGACCTGGGTGCGGATGTGGTGCGGGTGGACCGCCCGGGCGCCGGGGACGGCAAGCACGACCTGCTCAACCGGGGCAAACGATCGATCGTGGTCGACCTCAAGCACGCGCAGGGCGCCGAAGTCGTGCTCGAACTGGCCCGGCGAGCCGACGTGCTGATCGAAGGACTGCGCCCGGGAGTCACCGAACGCTTGGGCGTTGGCCCCGAGCAGTGCTGGGAAGTCAACCCGCAACTGGTCTACGGGCGGATGACCGGGTGGGGCCAGGACGGGCCGCTGGCCTCCACCGCCGGGCACGACATCGCCTACATCGCCCTGACCGGCATGCTGCACGCCATCGGCAGGCAGGGCGGACCACCCCAGGTGCCGATCAACCTGCTCGGGGACTTCGGCGGCGGCGGCATGTACCTGACCGTCGGGATCCTGGCCGCCCTGCTGGAAGCCCGCGGAAGCGGGCGCGGACAAGTGGTGGACGCGGCCATAGTGGACGGAACCGCCCACTTGGGCATGATGATCTACGGGATGCTCGCCGCCGGCGGCTGGAGCACCGAACGCGGCACCAACCTGCTCGACACCGGAGCCCCCTTCTACGACGTCTACGAAACCGCCGACGGAAAGCACATGGCGGTCGGGGCCCTGGAACCCCAGTTCTACGCCGAACTGCTGGACCGGCTCGGCCTGACCGGTGAAGCGCCGGACCGCGACGACCCGGAGAACTGGCCGCGCCTGCGCGAGCTGCTCGCCGAAACCTTCCGGCAGCGCACCCAACAGGAGTGGACCGAGGTCTTCTCCGGCTCGGACGCCTGCGTGGCCCCGGTGCTGTCGATGACCGAAGCCGAAGACCACCCGCACATCGCCGCCCGGCGAACCCTCACCCGCAGCAACGGCGTCCTGCAGCCGGGCCCGGCACCCCGCTTCAGCCGAACCACCACCAGCCCCGGAGGAGTGGCCAGCCCAGGAGCGCACACCACCGAGGTGTTCCGGGACTGGCAGCTGCCCACCGAACTGCTGGAGACCGGCGCCGTGCTGAGGGAGGAAGCGTGAGCCGCATGCGCAGGGAGCTGTTCGAGCCGGAACACGAAGCGTTCCGCGAAACCGCCCGCGAGTTCATCACCCGCGAACTGCAGCCCCACCAGCAGGAGTGGGAAGCAGCCGGCGTGGTCTCCCGGGAAGCCTGGCGGGCTGCGGGCAAACTCGGCCTGCTCGGCTTCGCCGTCGACGAGCAGTACGGGGGAGGCGGCACACCCGACTTCCGGTTCAACGTCGTGCTGGACGAAGAACTCGTCAAAGCCGGCATCTCCGGCTTCGGCGCCCCGCTGCACAACGACGTCATCGCCCCCTACCTGCTGCGGCTGGCCAACGAGGAGCAGAAGCAGCGCTGGCTGCCCGGCTTCTGCAGCGGAGAACTGATCACCGCCATCGCGATGACCGAACCCGGCGCCGGCAGCGACCTGCAGGGCATCCGCACCACCGCGGTCCGCGACGGCGACCACTACGTGCTCAACGGGCAGAAGACCTTCATCAGCAACGGCATCCTCGCCGACCTGGTGATCGTGGTCGCCCGCACCGACCCCGACGCCGGGCACCGGGGCATCAGCCTGCTGGTGGTCGAACGCGGCATGGAGGGCTTCGAACGCGGCCGCAACCTGGACAAGATCGGCCTGAAGTCCCAGGACACCGCGGAACTGTTCTTCAACGACGTGCGGGTGCCGGCGAGCAACCTGCTCGGCGAGGAAGGGCAGGGCTTCATCTACTTGATGCAGAACCTGCCGCAGGAGCGGCTGTCGATCGCCGTCAGCTCCGCCGCCGCGGCCGAACGCGTCCTGGAGGAGACCAAGGAGTACTGCCACAACCGCGAAGCGTTCGGCCGGCCGATCGGCAAGTTCCAGCACATCCGCTTCGAACTGGCCGAGATGGCCACCGAAGTGCAGGTCGGTCGCGTGTTCGTGGACCGCTGCGTGCGCGACCACGTGCGCGGCGAACTCGGCGCCGAACACGCGGCGATGGCCAAGTGGTGGCTCAGCGAGATGAACAAGCGGGTGGTGGACCGCTGCCTGCAGCTGCACGGCGGGTACGGCTACATGACCGAGTACCCGGTGGCGAAGGCCTACTTGGACGCCCGGATCCAAACCATCTATGGCGGCACCACCGAAATCATGAAAGAAATAATCGGCCGGTCGATGGGATTCTGAATCCCGGGAGGACGGATGGACTGGATCGTTTCGCCCGCAACTGACGGTCGCGGCCTGCCGGACGTCCTGCCCTCCCTGCTGGGCGCTCTGGGGGTTCCCGGGTTCACCGACACCATCGGTTTCGGCGAGTGCCGCTCAGCCATCGCCCTGCTGATCGACGGGCTCGGGTGGGAGCTGCTCCACGAGCACGCCTCGGACGCGCCCACCCTCACATCGCTGTCCGGGCGGTCGATCACCGCGGGCTTTCCCACCACCACCGTCACCAGCCTCACCTCGCTGGGCACCGGCCGGTGCTCGGGGGAGCACGGCATCGTCGGCTACACCTTCGCCTGGCCCACCGGGGAACTGCTGCACCCGCTGTCGTGGACGCTGCGCGCGGAGGGCCGCCGCGACGTGCTCGACGAGCTCCCGCCGGAGCAGGTGCAGCCGCTGCCGACGATGCTGCAGCGCGCCGCCGACGCCGGGGTGGAGGTGCGCACCGTGACCGCCGCGGAATTCGCCGGTACCGGCCTGACCCGGGCGGCGCTGCGCGGCGGGCACTTCCACGGGGTCCGGGCGCTGGGGGACCTGGCGGCCGGGTTGATCGAGGCGGCCAACGCCGGTGGGCCGGCCCTGTGCTACGGCTACCACGGCCACCTCGACCTGCTGGGCCACATCCACGGGCCGGGGTCCCTGCCGTGGCGGATGCAGCTGCGCCAGATCGACTCCCTGGTGGCGCTCATCGCCGAGCACCTGCCGCCCGGGGCGGTCATGGTGGTCGTCGCCGACCACGGGATGGTGGCCGTGGACCCGTCCGCGGCGCTGGACTTCGACAACGATCCGCGGCTGCGGCAGGGGGTGCGGCTGCTCGGCGGGGAGGTGCGGGCCCGCCACGTCTACACCCGCCCCGGTGCGACCGACGAGGTGCTCGCGGCGTGGCGGGAGGTCGTCGCGGACCGGGGGCTGGTGCTCACCGGGGAGCAGGCCGTGGAGGAGGGCTGGTTCGGCCCGGTGGTCGCCGATCCCGTGGGGCAGCGCATTGGTGATGTGATCGCGGTGATGCGGGAGTCCGGGGTCATCCGGTCGGTCGCGGAGCCGGGGGAGTCCTCGCTGCGCGGCCAGCACGGTTCGTTGACCTCGGCGGAGCAGTTGATCCCGGCTCTGGTGGTGACCGGCTAGCTGGTTTTCGGGTGCGCGGGCCCGGGTCGCGGTGCGGCTCGGGCCCGCGTGCTGTTGCGCCGGTTTTCGAGGCCGCTTTCCGGGGAGGGGTTCCCCGGTTTGTCCGAATAGCCGTTCAATGTGGCGCAGGGCACAATCGAAATTGGCAACGAGAGCTTGTCGGCCTCTTGTATCTATGTCGTCGATGAGTATGGTTTCCGATACCGGAACGCATATTCCGGCAACCGGAAAAACACGGGAGGCTGAGTATGCGGTCGACGATTCCCGAGGTCGAACGCCCACCCGCCGGCAACCTGGACCGCGCCGTGCACCGCCTGAACCAGGTGCTCCCGGCGAACGCGGTCATCACCGACCCGCAACAACTCCGCACCTACGAATGCGACGGGCTGGCCAGCTACCGGGTCACCCCCGCCGTCGTGGTGCTGCCCGAAACCGCCGAACAAGTCCAAGAGATCGTGCGCATCTGCGCCGAACACGAACTGCCCTTCGTCGCCCGCGGCTCCGGCACCGGGCTCTCCGGAGGAGCGCTCCCCAGCTCCGACGGCGTCCTGATCGTCACCGCCCGCATGCGGCGAATCCTCGAAATCGACCTGGCCAACGAACGCGCCGTCGTCGAACCAGGCGTCATCAACCTCGACGTCACCAAAGCCGTCGCCGCCGACGGCTACTACTTCGCCCCGGACCCCTCCAGCCAGCAGGTGTGCTCCGTCGGCGGGAACGTCGCGGAGAACTCCGGAGGCGCCCACTGCCTCAAATACGGCTTCACCACCCACCACATCCTCGGCCTCGAAGTCGTCACCGCCGACGGAGAAGTGGTCGAACTCGGCGGCCCGGCCCGCGAAGCCCCCGGCTACGACCTGCTCGGGGCCTTCATCGGCAGCGAAGGAACCCTCGGCGTCGTCACCAAGATCACGGTGCGCCTGATGCGCAAACCCGAATCCGTGCAAACCCTGCTCGCCGGATTCCCCTCCACGGACGACGCCGGCGCCGCGGTGTCAGCCATCATCGCCTCCGGCGTCACCCCCGCGGCCATCGAAATGATGGACGCGCTGTCCATCGAAGCCGCCGAACAAGCCGTCCAATGCGGATACCCCGACGGCGCCGGAGCCGTCCTCGTCGTCGAACTCGACGGGCCCGAAGCCGAAGTGGCCCACACCTTCACCGAAGTCGAACGCCACTGCCGAGAACACGGCGCCTTCGAAGTCCGAGTCGCCGCCGACGAAACCGAACGCGCCAACATCTGGAAAGGACGCAAATCCGCGTTCGCCGCAGTCGGCCGCATCAGCCCCGACTACATCGTCCAAGACGGCGTCATCCCGCGCACCGCACTGTCCGAAGTGCTCAGCCGCATCGCCCAGCTCTCCGCCGAAACCGGAGTCCGAGTCGCCAACGTCTTCCACGCCGGCGACGGCAACCTCCCCCCGCTGGTGCTGTTCGACGGCTCCCAACCCGGCGCCACCGAACAAGCCGAAGCCGTCTCCGGGCGCATCATGGAACTCTGCCTCGAACACGGCGGATCCATCACCGGTGAACACGGCGTGGGCGCCGACAAGGTCAAGTACATGGGGCGCATGTTCACCGAGGACGACCTCGACACCATGCAGCGCGTCCGCTGCGCCTTCGACCCGGCCGGCATCTGCAACCCCGGAAAAGTCTTCCCCACCCCCCGGCTGTGCGGGGAAGTCCCCGGCCGGCGACACGGAGTGCACCCACTGGTAGAAGCAGGATTGGCGGATCAATTCTGATGGTCACGGCATCCAGCACCGCCCGCGCAGCCCTGGAAGCTGCCGCGGGCAAGGAAAACCTGCGAGAAGCAACGGAAACCGACGCGATCGGCGGCGTCCAACCGAAGTGGTGCGCCCGAGCCAGCGACACCGAGCAAGTCGCCGCGGTGCTGCGCGCCGCCAGCGAACACGGCCTGCGCGTGGTCCCCAAGGGCTCCGGCAGCAAACTCCACTGGGGAACCCCACCCCGAGCGGTCGACCTGCTGCTGGACCTGTCGACCAGCAGCGGCGTCGTCGAACACGCCGCAGGCGACCTGGTGGTGCACGCCAAAGCCGGCACCCCGCTGGCCGAGATCAACCGCACCGTCGAAAAGACCGGGCAGCAACTGGCCATCAGCCAGCCATTCCCCACCGCCACCGTCGGCGGCGCCATCGCCACCGGCCTGTCCGGGCCGCAACGCCACCTCTTCGGCGGCGTCCGCGACCTGCTCATCGGCATCACCGTGGTGCGCGCCGACGGCACCATCACCAAATCCGGCGGAAAGGTCGTCAAGAACGTCGCCGGATACGACCTCGGCAAGATCTACACCGGATCCTTCGGCACCCTCGGCGTCATCACCGAAGCGGTCTTCCGGCTCCACCCCCTGTCCGCCGAATACCGCTGGATCACCGCCACCGCCGACACCACCGCCGAAGCAGCCGGCATCGCCGACGCCGTCCGCCGCTCGCAAGCCGTGCCGACCGGCATCGAAGTGCACGCCACCACCGACGGGCCCATCACCGTGTGCGCCCAACTCGAAGGCCGCCCCGAGGCCACCCACCAGCGGGCGACCGAACTGGCCAGCGCGCTCGGCAACAACACCGAAGTCACCCCTCAGCCCCCGGCCTGGTGGGCACAACTGCCCTTCCCCACCGGAACCGGCATGCGCATCGGCATCAAACCCGCCGACCTCGACCAACTGCTCACCACAGCTCGCCGAGCAGCCCAGGACAACGACCTGCAGCTGGAGCTCACCGGCGCCGCCGGACTCGGCGTGCTGCACGCCGGCCTGGCCCCCGACACCGAACCGACCGCAGCCGCCCGGTTCGTCGAAGCGATCCGCAACAACGCCGAATACGCCGTCGTCCTCCACGCCCCGCAACCGGTCCGCGACGCGATCGACCTGTGGGGACCGCTCGGCAGCGGCCAACTGAACCTGATGCGGCGCGTCAAGAACCAGTTCGACCCGGAAAACCGGCTCGCTCCCGGCCGGTTCGTGGGAGGTATCTGATGACCGAAGCCAAGGGCGCCTTCGACGCCCACAACCCCCCGCAACTGGACCTCATCAACGACTGCGTGCACTGCGGGTTCTGCCTGCCCTCCTGCCCCACCTACGAGCTGTGGGGCGAGGAGATGGACTCCCCGCGCGGCCGCATCTACCTGATGAAGAACGGCCTGGAAGGCGAACCGCTGACCGACACCATGGTCAGCCACTTCGACGCCTGCCTGGGCTGCATGGCCTGCGTCAGCGCCTGCCCCTCCGGGGTCCAGTACGGCACCCTGATCACCCAAACCCGCGCCCAGATCGAACGCAACCACCAGCGCGGGCGGTGGGAAAAACTGCTGCGCACCGCGATCTTCACGCTGTTCCCGTACCCGCGGCGGCTGAAAGCGCTGCGCCCGGCCCTGGCCCTCTACCAGCGGCTCGGCATCGGCAAACTGCTCAAGCGCACCGGGCTGATGCGCAAACTCCCGGAAAACCTGCAGGTGATGGAATCCCTCGCGCCACCCATCACCCGCGCGCCCGAACTCGGCCAGCGCATCCCCGCCCGCGGCGAACGACGCGCCGTGGTCGGCATGATCACCGGCTGCGTGCAGAGCGCCTTCTTCCCCGACGTCAACGCGGCGACCGCCCGCGTCCTCTCCGCCGAAGGCTGCGACGTCATCGTCCCGCCCAACCAGGGGTGCTGCGGGGCGCTCAGCGAGCACGCCGGACGCGAAGAAGAAGCGATCGCGTTCGCCCGCGCCCTGCTGGACACCTTCGAAGAAGCCAATGTGGACTACGTGGTGATCAACTCGGCGGGCTGCGGGTCCACGCTCAAGGAATACCCGCAACTGCTCAAGGACGACCCCGAGTACGCGGAGAAAGCCGAGCGGTTCTCCGCCCGAGTCCGCGACATCACCGAACTGCTGGCAGAACTCGGCCCGGTGGCGGAACGACACCCGCTGCCGGTGCAGATCGCCTACCACGACGCCTGCCACCTGGCCCACGGCCAGGGCATCCGCTCCCAGCCCAGGGAACTGCTGCGGTCCATCCCCGAGCTGGAACTGCGGGAGATCAACCGCGCCGAACTGTGCTGCGGATCGGCCGGCATCTACAACCTGCTGAACCCGCAAACCGCCCGCGAACTCGGCGACCGCAAGACCGAGAACATCCTCGCCACCGGGGCCCAACTGCTGGTCACGGCCAACCCCGGCTGCTCCATGCAGATCCGCACCTCCCTGGAACGCCGCGGGGAGAAGCTGCCGATGGCGCACACCGTCCAGGTCCTCGACGCCTCCATCCGCGGCCTGGGCGTGGACGCACTGCTCACCACCGGCTGAGCAGCGGCGACCGGTGAACAAGCAGGAAGGGAACTTTTCGGCGGAGAGCGCCGGAAAAGTTCCCTTCCTCGCATCCGGTGGTCGGGGAGCGGGGCGCGATCGCCGACCATTGACTGTGACAGTGCTGGTGTCACACTCTAAGTGGAGAACCTGCCGCAACGAGGAGGCGCGCCACACATGTCCGAGGCGTACGTCTACGACGCGATCCGCACCCCGCGCGGACGCGGGAAGAAGACCGGAGCGCTGCACGGGGTCAAACCGATCAGCCTCGTCACAGGCCTGATCCAGGAACTCCAACGGCGCCACCCCGAGCTCGACCCCCAGCTCATCGACGACATCGTCCTGGGCGTCGTGTCCCCCGTCGGAGACCAGGGCGCCGACATCGCCAAAACCGCGGCCCTGGCCGCCGGGCTCCCCGAAACCGTCAGCGGAGTGCAGCTCAACCGGTTCTGCGCCTCCGGGCTGGAGGCCGTCAACATCGCCGCCCAGAAGATCCGCTCCGGCTGGGAAGACGCGGTCCTGGCCGGCGGGGTGGAATCCATGTCCCGCGTGCCCATGGGCTCCGACGGCGGAGCGTGGGGCACCGACCCCGAAACCAACCTCGCCACCTCGTTCGTCCCCCAAGGCATCGGCGCGGACCTCATCGCCACCCTCGAAGGCTTCGACCGCGCCACGGTGGACGCGTACGCCGCAGAATCCCAAACCCGAGCCGCCAAGGCCTGGGCCGACGGCCGCTTCACCAAATCCGTCGTACCGGTCCACGACCGCAACGGAACGCTCGTGCTCGACCGCGACGAGCACATCCGCCCCGGCACCACCGTCGAAAGCCTCAGCCAGCTCAAGCCCTCGTTCGCCGGCATCGGGGAAGAAGGCGGCTTCGACGCCGTCGCCCTGCAGAAGTACCACTGGGTCGAGCGCATCAACCACGTGCACACCGCGGGCAACTCGTCCGGCATCGTCGACGGGGCAGCACTGGTCCTCATCGGCAGCGAAGCGCTCGGCGAGCGCACCGGGCTGCGCCCCCGCGCCCGCATCGTCTCCGCAGCGCTCAGCGGCGCCGATCCCACCATCATGCTCACCGGCCCCGGCCCGGCCGTGCGCAAAGCCCTGGGCAAAGCCGGCATGACGATCGACCAGATCGACCTGGTCGAGATCAACGAGGCGTTCGCCGCCGTCCCCCTGAAGTTCATGAAGGACTTCGACGTCCCGCACGAGAAGGTCAACGTCAACGGCGGCGCGATCGCCATGGGACACCCGCTGGGGGCCACCGGGGCCATGATCCTGGGCACCCTCATCGACGAACTCGACCGGCGCAACCAGCGCTACGGGCTGGCCACGCTGTGCGTGGGCGGTGGCATGGGAATCGCGACTGTCGTCGAACGGATCGGCTGAGGAAAAACACGATGAGCGAGCAGAACACCATCCGCTGGGAAACCGACGACGACGGCATCGTCGTGCTCACCCTGGACGACCCGCAGCAGCAGGCCAACACCATGAACGAGCGCTACCAGCGCTCCATGGAACAGGTCGTGCAGCGCCTGGAAGACGAGCGGGACAACATCACCGGCGTGGTCATCACCTCCGCGAAGAAGACCTTCTTCGCCGGCGGCGACCTGCGCGAACTCATCCGCACCCGCCCCGCGGACGCCGAGCAGGCCAGCGAAACCGTGGCCCAGGTCAAAGCCCAGTTGCGCCGGCTGGAAACCCTCGGCAAACCGGTCGTCGCCGCGCTCAACGGAACCGCCCTGGGCGGCGGCCTGGAAATCGCCCTCGCCTGCCACCACCGGATCGCCCTCAACGCCCCCGGCGTCCGGTTCGGACTCCCCGAAGTCACCCTGGGCCTGCTGCCCGGCGGCGGGGGAGTGGTGCGCACCGTGCGGCTGCTCGGGATCACCAACGCCCTGCTCAACCTGCTGCTGCAAGGCCAGCAGCTGCGCCCGGAGAAGGCCAAGGAGATCGGGATCGTCGACGAACTCGTCGACACCCCGGACGAACTGCTGACCCGGGCCAAGGAGTGGATCAAGCAGAACCCGGAAGCGACCCAGCCCTGGGACCGCCCCGGCTATAAGATCCCCGGCGGCACCCCGAGCAACCCGAAGTTCGCCGCCACCCTCCCGGCTTTCCCCGCCAACCTGCGCAAACAGCTCAAAGGCGCGCCGCTGCCCGCGCCCCGCAACATCATGTGCGCGGCGGTGGAGAGCGCCCAGGTCGACATCGACACCGCGTTCACCATCGAAGGCCGCTACTTCGTCGAGCTGCTGTGCGGGCAGACCTCGAAGAACATGAGCAAGGCGTTCTTCTTCGACCTGCAGCACGTCAACTCCGGAGGCAGTCGACCGGCCGACGTCCCCGCCTGGAAGGCCACCAAGGTGGCGGTGCTCGGCGGCGGCATGATGGGCGCCGGCATCGCCTACGCCTGCGCCAAGGCCGGCATGGACGTGGTCATCAAGGACATCACCGACGAGGCCGCCGAACGCGGCAAGTCCTACTCGGCCAAACTGATGGACAAGGCGGTCTCCCGCGGGCGGGCCACCCCCGAGCAGCGGGACGAACTGCTGGGCCGCATCACCGCCACCAGCCAGCTGGAGCCGCTGCGCGGCAGCGACCTGGTCATCGAGGCGGTCTTCGAGGACCCGGAGGTCAAGAAGAAGGTCTACGCCGAGGTGCAGGACATCGTGGACGGTGACGCGCTGATCGCGTCGAACACCTCCACCTTGCCGATCACCAGCCTCGCCGAGGGGGTGCGCCGGCAGGAGGACTTCATCGGCCTGCACTTCTTCTCCCCGGTGGACAAGATGCAGCTGGTCGAGATCATCTGCGGGGAGAAGACCAGCGAGCGCGCCCTGGCCCGCGCCGTCGACGTGGTCCGGCAGATCAAGAAGACCCCGATCGTCGTCAACGACAGCCGCGGCTTCTTCACCAGCCGGGTCATCGGCACGTTCCTCAACGAGGGCGTGGCGATGCTGGCGGAAGGGGTGCACCCGGCCTCGATCGAGCAGGCTTCCGCGCAGGCCGGGTTCCCGGCCCCGGTGCTGCAGCTGTTCGACGAGCTCACCCTGACGCTGCCGCTGAAGATCCGGGACGAGTCCAAGCGCGCGGTGGAAGCCGCGGGCGGCACCTGGACCCCGCACCCCGCCGAACAGGTCCTGGACCGCATGGTGGGGGAGTTCGGGCGCAAGGGGCGCTCCAGCGGGGCCGGCTTCTACGAGTACGTGGACGGCAAGCGCGCCGGGCTGTGGCCGGGCCTGACCGAGCACTTCCCGCCGCGCAACCCCGAAGAGGTCGACTTCACCGACCTCAAGGAGCGCCTGCTGTTCATCGAAGCCCTGGAAACCGTGAAGTGCTTCGACGAGGGCGTGCTGAAGTCCGTGCCCGACGCCAACGTCGGCTCGATCCTGGGCATCGGCTTCCCGGCCTGGACCGGTGGTGTCGTGCAGTACATGAACGGCTACCCGGGCGGTCTGGCCGGTTTCGTCGCCCGCGCCCGCGAGCTGGCCGAGCGGTACGGGGAGCGCTTCCAGCCGCCGGAGTCGCTGGTGCGCAAGGCCGAGGCCGGTGAGCTGTTCGACCAAGGCGAGCCCGACCAGGAGATCGTGCGGGCGGCCGCCGCGGCCTGACCGGTTCTCATGACCGCTGCCCGGCGGGGTGCCGGAACCTCCGGTGCCCCTGCCGGGCTTTTTCGCGCAGGTGCTCCGGGGCTCGACCGCGTCGCGGCCGGCGGCCACCGCTCGGTGCGAACCGCGGCTACAGGTCGCCGATCAGGCTGGGGCTCAGCAGCGCCATCAAATGATCGGTGGCGGCTTGCGGGGTGATCTCGGGGCGCTTCTCCCGCCACAGGGCGATCCGCTCGCTGGCGCCGATGATCGCTTCGGCGAACGCTTCTCGCCGCTGCGCGTCCAGGTCGGGGCGGGCGACGCTGATCAGTCCAGCGGTGAATTCCACCTGCTGCTGGCGGATGGCTTCCAGCTCGGAGTTCACCGGCAGGCTCTGCACCGCGGTCTCGTTGCGCAGCAGTGCCCAGCTCTGGGCGTGCTCTTCGCTGAACTGGAAGAAGGCGAGCAGGCAGTTGTGCAGCAGCTGCTCGGGGCTGGCGGATTCGGCAGCGGCGGCCGTGGTGGCTTCCAGCAGCTCCCGCTTGGCCCGTTCCAGACAGGCCAGCAGCAGTCCCTCCTTGGACCCGAAGTACTCGTAGAGCATGGGTTTGGACAGGCCCACCTGTTGGGCGATCTCGTCCATCGAAGCCGCCTGGTAGCCCTGGGTGGCGAACACGTGCTCGGCCACCGCCAGGATCTGCTGCTCCCGCTCGGCTCGGCTGAGCCGCTTGCGGCCCGTGGATTTGGTTCCGGCTGCCTGGTAGCTGCTCACGAATACACCCTACCGCAAGTAACTTACTGCTAGTAACCTACTTGTCGGTAAACAGAGAGCGGTGGCTCAGGGAGGGCCTCATGGTGAAGCAGAAGTCCGGCAGCCAGACCCGGCACCAAGCTTCGGTGATCATCGTCGGCACCGGGTTCTCCGGTCTGGGGATGGGGATCCGCCTCAAAAAAGCCGGCATCGACGACTTCATCATCCTGGAGAAGAACGACGACCTCGGCGGCACCTGGCGCGACAACACCTACCCGGGCTGCGCCTGCGACGTGCCCTCGCTGATGTACTCGTTCTCCTTCGAGCAGAACCCGAACTGGTCCCGCCTGTTCGCCGGCTGGAAAGAGATCTACGACTACCTGCAGCAGTGCGCTGACAAGTACGGGCTGCGCAAGCACATCCACTACGGAGTCGAATTCACCGGCGCCGAATTCGACGAAGACACCCACACCTGGACGGTGTTCACCGCCAGCGGCGCGGAATACACCGGCAAAGCCCTGGTCTCCGGCCTCGGAGCACTGCACATCCCCAGCTACCCGGAAATCCCCGGCATGGAGAAGTTCACCGGCGAGATCTTCCACTCCGCCGAGTGGAACCACGACTACGACCTGGAAGGGAAGCGGGTGGCGGTCATCGGCACCGGGGCCAGCGCCATCCAATTCGTTCCCCAAGTCGCGAAGAAAGCCGGCAAACTGCACCTCTTCCAGCGCACCCCGCCGTGGATCCAGCCCAAGCCCGACCGCCCCATCCCGGAGCGCCTGCAGCGCCTGTTCCGCCGCATCCCGCCGGTGCAGTGGCTCGCCCGCGCCGCCGTGTACTGGCTGCTCGAACTGCGCTACCTGTTCGTCTTCAAGCGGCGCACCGCGTGGCTGGCCGAATGGCTGTCCAAGCGCTACATCAGCAAAGTCATCAAGGACCCGGAGCTGCGCAAAGCCGTCACCCCCGACTACGCGATCGGCTGCAAGCGGATCCTGCTCTCCAGCGACTACTACCCGGCGCTCAACCGGCCCAACGTGGAGCTGGTCACCGACGGCATAGCCGAGATCACCGAGAACTCGATCATCACCAAGGACGGCGAAGAACGCGAAGTCGACGCCATCATCTTCGGCACCGGCTTCCACGTCACCGACGCCTTCGACCACCTCAACATCATCGGCCGCGACGGCCGCAAGCTCCAGGACGCCTGGCGCGAAGGCATGGAGGCCTACCTGGGCATCACCGTGTCCGGCTTCCCCAACCTGTTCTTCCTGCTGGGGCCCAACACCGGCCTCGGGCACAACTCGGTAGTGTTCATGATCGAATGCCAGCTCAACTACGTGATGAGCTGCCTGCGCCCGCTGCTGCGCGGCGACATCGGCTACCTCGACGTCCGGCAGTCGGTGCAGGACGAGTTCAACGCCGAACTGCAAAGCGAGCTCGGCGACGAAGTCTGGAGCGCCGGCGGCTGCCGCAGCTGGTACCTCGACCGCAACGGGGTCAACCGCACCACCTGGCCCGGTCTGACCGCCAAGTACTGGTACCGCACCCGCAAGGCCGACCCGGCCGACTACGAGGTGGCCGCGGCGAAACGCCGTTGAGCATTCGCACGACAGTTCGATAGAGTGGGATGGTCGTTGTCGAACGCGCCCAGCGCGAGCTGGGCGCCGCCCACCACCCAGGGGAGCAAATGCCTCCGCTGTCGCCCGAGGAGCTCAACGGCCTCAAAGAGGAACTGGCCGCAGGCACCACACCCACCGTGTGGTTCACCGCCGCAGCAGTGGGAGTGCCAGAAGGACGTTCCGGCAAAGTCATCGCCCTGGCGGACCCGGAAGAAGGCGACTTCATCCAGGTCCGCCCGGCCGGGTCGAAAGACGTCCTGTCGTTCTCGGTCGCCGAGGTGACCACCGTCCGCCCAGCGCGGAAACGCGCCGGCAAGACCACCGCGTCCGCCAAGGCCGGGTCCGGGGCGCCCACCAGCAGCGCCAGCGCGCCACGCTCCCGAGCAGCGGAGCCCGCCAAACCAGCGACCACGACCACCCCCAGCAAAACCAGCACCCCCAAGCAGCAGCCCAAGCAGTCCGCCGGCACCAAAACCACAGGCACAACTGGTCGGAAGACCAGGCGCCAACCCAGCGGAGCCACCGTCACCCTCACCGCGGACGGCGAAGGCCAGTGGACCGTGGAAGTCACCACCGGAAAGAAACGCGTGATGCGGCCCACTGCGGTGCCCGCCTCGGCCGTCGCCCGAGCCGCCAAAGAACTCCACACCGACGTGGCCGCCGCGGTCCAGCCGCTCATCGACTCCGCCCGCGAAAAACAGCGCGCCCGCGTCGAACAACTCCAAGCAGAACTCGCCGCCGCCCAACGCGTGCTCGACGAGCTCACCGAATGACCACCGACCACCCCAGCACACCGGGCGGCAAGGGAACCTTTCCCGCACAACCTGCAGAGAAGTTCCCTTGCCCGAACTCGCGGCGAACCATGCGGCAATCGCCGGCGCACAGCCGAACACCTAGAATCGAGTTGTGTTCCGCAGCCTGTTGACCCCTCGTTGGCTGCTTCTGCACGTGCTGTTCTTAGCTGCCGCGATCGCCAGCATCTTCCTGGCCGTCTGGCAGTGGGACCGAGCGCACGAGGCAGGAGGAAGCTTCCAGAACCTCGGCTACGCCCTGCAGTGGCCCGTGTTCGGAGCATTCGCCGTCTTCCTCTGGGTGAAGCTGATGCGGATGGAACTCACCGACACCGACACCCAGCCGCAGACCGACAGCGCGGAACCACCCGCCACCGCCAACGACGAACAAGAACAACAAGAACCCGAGCAAGCGGCGGAACCAGCCCCTCGGCCGAAGCGCAAGCGCCCCCTCGTGCCACCACCGGCACCACCGGTGGACGCCGACGAAGACCCCGAACTGGCGGCCTACAACGCCTACCTGGCCGAGCTCAACAAAGCCGACCAGCAGCACGACCGCCGCTGAACCCGCCACTGCTCCCCAGGGCGCAGCAGCCCCTGGTGGGCCCTGCCCCGACCCGTCGGAAGCCTGAGACATCGTGAGACGACTGAGCCCAGCGCGACGGGAGTGCACACCGGTAAGTGTGGTATCAACGAAGTAACCGACATCGAAAACGAGCAGTGTCGACTCCGCCCGTCAGGAAGAACACCGGCCGACTTGCCTGTCGGTGCGATTGCGAGCGGGGTGAGGCGGGCAAGACCGCCCGCAGCTGAGTCGAGTCTTACCGCACTTGACGATTGGGGCTGGCGTGCGCAGCGGCGTACTCATGAAAATGTTCGGGCTGTGCGTCCTGGCCGGCGTGCTGGTGGCTTGCTTGTTAATGCCAGCGGCCACCGCTGCCGGAGCAATGGTCAACCAAACAGCCGATGCCATGACCAGGATGTCGGCTTCGCTGGCCAAAAGAGAAATGCCGCTAGTGTCCACCGTCCTGGACAGAGACGGCGAACCAATCGCTTACTTCTTCAAGGACTACCGGGTCGAAACCTCCTCCGACCAGATCGCCGACACCATGAAGGCAGCCATCACGGCTGTCGAGGACAAGCGGTTCTGGGACCACGGGGGCGTGGACTGGCAAGGAACCCTCCGGGCCTTGGCCACCAACCTCACCACCGGTGCCACCGTGCAGGGCGCTTCCACGATCACCCAGCAGTACGTGAAGAACTACCTGGTGCACGTGGCCGCCCGCAACGAACTGGAGGCGGAGAAGGCCAAGGAAACCTCGATCGCCCGCAAGCTCCGGGAAGCCAAACTGGCCGTGGAGCTGGAGCGGACCATGACCAAGGAGGAAATCCTCACCGGATACCTCAACGTGGTCCCGTTCGGCAACCAGACCTTCGGAGTCGGGGCGGCCGCACAAACCTACTTCGGCACCACACCCGACAAGCTCACGATCGCCCAGTCCGCGCTGCTGGCCGCGATCGTCAACCAGCCGGGCAACCTCAACCCGGCCTCCAACCCCGAAGAAGCCCTGGAGCGGCGGAACCTGGTCATCGAGCTGATGACCGACCCGCACAACAACATGCGCATCACCCGAGAAGACGCCGAGGCGGCCAAGAAAGAACCACTCGGGATCATGACCCCACTGGGCCGCCCGCCGAACGGCTGCGTCGGACTCGGTGACGGCACCACCGACGGCTTCTTCTGCAACTACGTCCAGGACTACCTGGAAAACCTGGGGATCAGCAAAGAAGAGCTGCGCACCGGCGGCTACACCATCCACACCACGCTGGACCGCAAAGCCAGCGACGCCGCCAAACAAGCCGCGGAAGCCCAGGTGCCCACCCAAACCGAAGGCATCGCCAACGTGATGGCGGTGGTCGAACCCGGGCAGGACAAGCACCAAGTCCGAGCCCTGGTGGCCAACCGCGACTTCGGCAACGACCTCAGCAAGGGGCAACGCGCCTACGACATCGTCAGCAAAGTGCAGAAGTTCGGCGCCGGCTCGGTGTTCAAGATCTTCACCGCCGCCACCGCGATCGAACAGGGCATGAGCATCTACGACATGGTGGACGTGCCCCCCTCCTACACCTCCAAGGTGTACCGGAACGGCGTCTTGCCGTACACGGTCGGCAATGCCGAAGGCGTGGCACCCGGGCCGCGAACCCTGCAGGATGCGCTCGCCACCTCACCGAACACCACCTTCGTCGCCTTGCAGGAACGAGTGGGCCTGAACAACGTGGTGGACATGGCCTACAAGCTCGGCCTGCGCAACACGCTCACCAAGGTGGACGAAAGCGGCAACCCCATCGGAGACGATGAAGGCACGCCACCGCTCGGCGAAGTCATCAAGCAGAAGAAGATCGGCGCCTTCACCCTCGGCTACTCGCCGGTGAGCGTGCTGGAACTGGCCAACGCGTCGGCGACCATCATGAGCCACGGCATGTACTGCCCGCCCACACCGCTGGAAGGCGTCACGGACCGGTTCGGAAACCCGGTCCCGCTGGAAGAAGAACCCTGCGAACAGGTGGTGGCGCCCCAAGTCGCCGACGAACTCGCAGTGGGGATGAGCAAGGACGCCCTGCCGGGCGGCACAGCGCACGCGGCAGCCCAGGCCGCCGGGTGGAACCGCCCCATCATGGGCAAGACCGGAACCACCCAGAACCACTGGTCCGCGGCGTTCGTCGGCGCCACCCCGCAGATGGCCGGCGCGGTCCTGACCTTCACCGACGGCAACCGGCCGCAAGGGATCTGCGACGGCGGCGGCGACGCACCCCCGTACCTGTGCGGCGCCAACGGCGGAAACATCTACGGCGGCAAAGTCCCAGCCCGGACCTGGTTCAACGCCATGACGAAGATCCACGAAGGGCTTCCGGTGGCACCTCTACCGGAAGTCCCCAGATAGCGACACCCCGCCACTAAGCAGCAAGGGAACTTTTCTGCCATCCCCGGTAGAAAAGTTCCCTTGCTGTGCACAAGCCACCAGGTTGCTGCCTCACCCGGCATACCGCGGCACGAGCACCACACTG
>NZ_AYJW01000014.1 GCF_000497205.1 Saccharopolyspora rectivirgula DSM 43747 | reverse complement strand
GCGCCGATGCCTTCAAAGGCTTCCTCGCCCTCGCCGCCGCACTGACCTGCTTCAAGAAGCTCAAACAAGCCAAGTGAGACACGCTCTAATGAATCGAGCAGTTATCGGACAGGGGATTCGCATCCACATTCTCGAAAGCAAACAACGCTGGACGAAAAGGGGCCTTTGCCGGTTGCATCGGCAAAGGCCCCTTCGTTCTGGCGCTCAGTCGTGGACCAAGCTCGCCACTTCGTCCCGAACCCGTCTCACCGCCGCGCGCAGGTCGCTGACCGCCGGGCCGTGGCGGAGGATGTCGCGGGAGGAGGCCGGCAGCACGTTCGACAGGGCTTCACCGAAGACCTCCTGCAAGGTCTGCACCGTCGCCCCCTGGGCGCCCAGACCGGGCGCCAGGATCGGCCCGTTGAGCCGGGAGAAGTCCAACTCCCCGGGACGGATCGTGGCTCCGGCCACCACCCCGACATGCCCCATCGGTTCCACGTCCACATTGGTCTCAGCTGCGGAGTCCACGATGGACTGAGCGACCGAAGCGCCGCTGCCGTGGGCCGACTGCTGCAACTCCGCGCCCTCCGGGTTGGAAGTGCGGGCCAGCACGAACACCCCGCGACCGGTGCGCTCGGCGAGCTCGATGGCCGGAACCAGCGAACCGTAACCGAGGTAAGGGGAAACGGTGATCGCATCCGCGGCCAGCGGTGCACCGGAGTCCAAATAGGCCGAAGCGTAAGCGGCCATCGTGGACCCGATGTCCCCTCGCTTGACGTCCAGCAGCACCAGCGCCCCCGCCTGCCGGGACTGCTCGATCACCTTCTCCAGCCCCGCGATCCCAGCCGACCCGCAGACCTCGAAGAACGCCGACTGCGGCTTGATCACCGCGACCTCACCGGCCAGCGCCTCCACCGCGGTCAGCGCGAAGCGCTCCAGCGAGCCGGCGTCCTCGGTCAGGCCCCACGAGCGCAGCAGCGACGGGTGCGGATCGATGCCGGCGCACAGCGGACCGCGCGCCCGCACCGATTCCGCGAGCCGCTGACCGAAGCCGGGCTGCCCGGTCACTCCAGCGTCCCGTCTTGCCGGATCGCTGCCTGCAGCTTCTGCAGCGAACGCACCCCGATGTTGCCGTGGATCGCCGCCTCGATGCCCTGCACGGCAGCCGCCGCGCCCTGCACCGTGGTGACGCAGGGGACGTCCCGGGACACCGCCGCGGTGCGGATCTCGTACCCGTCGACCCGCGGTCCGGGGTTGCCGTACGGGGTGTTGATGATCATGTCGATCTCACCCGACTTGATCATGTCCACCACGTCCTTCTCCCCGTCGGCGACCTCCTCGGTGTGCTTGCGCACCACCGTGGCCGGGATCCCGTTCCGGCGGAGCACGTCGGCGGTTCCCGTGGTGGCCAGGATCTCGAAGCCGAGATCGGCCAGCCGCTTGACCGGGAAGACCAGCGCCCGCTTGTCCTTGTTGGCCACCGAGACGAACACCCGGCCCTTGGTCGGCAGCGAACCGTAGGCGCCCGCCTGGGACTTGGCGAAGGCCTGCCCGAACGAGGTGTCGATGCCCATGACCTCACCGGTGGACTTCATCTCCGGCCCGAGCAGCGAGTCCACCCCGTAGCCCTCCGGAGTGCGGAACCGGTGGAACGGCAGCACCGCTTCCTTGACCGCCACCGGCGCGTTCGCCGGGAGGGCGGCGCCGTCGCCCTCCGCCGGCAGCAGGCCCTCCGCGCGCAGGTCGGAGATCTTGGCGCCCAGCATGATGCGGGCAGCCGCCTTGGCCAGCGGCGCGGCGGTCACCTTCGACACGAACGGGACGGTGCGGGAAGCCCGCGGGTTCGCCTCCAGCACGTACAGCACGTCGTCCTTCAACGCGTACTGCACGTTGAGCAGGCCGTGCACGCCGATGCCCTGGGCGATGGCCTCGGTGGACCGGCGGACCCGCTCGATGTCCTGGCGGCTCAGCGTGATCGGCGGCAGCGCGCAGGCCGAGTCACCGGAGTGGATGCCCGCTTCCTCGATGTGCTCCATCACGCCGCCGAGGTAGACCTCGTTGCCGTCGCACAGCGCGTCCACGTCGATCTCGATGGCGTCGTCGAGGAAGTTGTCCACCAGCACCGGGTGCTCCGGCGAAACTTCGGTGGCCCGGGCGATGTAGTCCTCGAGGGACGCCTCGTCGTAGACGATCTCCATGCCGCGCCCGCCGAGCACGTACGAGGGGCGGACCAGCACCGGGTAGCCGATGTCGTCGGCGATCCGCTTGGCGCCCTCGAAGCTGGTGGCGGTGCCGTACTTGGGGGCCGGCAGGTTCGCCCCGGCCAGCACGTCACCGAACGCACCGCGGTCCTCGGCCATGTTGATCGCGTCCGGCGAAGTCCCCAGGACCGGGATCCCGGCGTCGGCCAGCCGCTTGGCCAACCCCAGCGGGGTCTGGCCGCCGAGCTGGACGATGACACCGGCCACCGTGCCCGACTCCTGCTCGGCGTGCACCACCTCGAGCACGTCCTCGAAGGTCAACGGCTCGAAGTACAGCCGGTCCGAGGTGTCGTAGTCGGTGGACACCGTCTCCGGGTTGCAGTTGACCATCACGGTCTCGTAGCCGCGACCGCCGTTGTCCGGGGCTTCCCGCAGCGCCATCGCCGCGTGCACGCACGAGTAGTCGAACTCGATGCCCTGCCCGATCCGGTTCGGACCGGAACCCAGGATGATCACCTTGGGCCGCTCGCGCTGCTCGGTCACCTCCGACTCGGCCGCCGGGTCCAGCTCGTAGGCCGAGTAGTGGTAGGGCGTCCGGGCGGCGAACTCGGCGGCGCAGGTGTCCACGGTCTTGAAGACCGGGCGGACCCCCAACCGGTGCCGCAGCGCGCGCACCCCGTCCTCGCCGGCCAGTTCCGGTCGCAGCGCGGCGATCTGCCGGTCCGACAGCCCGGCCCGCTTGGCCCGGCGGAGCAGGTCCGCGTCGAGCACCGGGGACTCCACCAGTTCCGCCCGCAGCTCCACCAGCGCGGCGATCTGGTCCACGAACCACGGGTCGATGCCGGAGGCCTCGGCCACCTGCTGCACCGAAGCCCCGTAGCGCAGCGCGCGTTCCACCGTGTACAGGCGGCCGTCGTGCGGCGTGCGCAACTTCTCCAAAGCGGACTCGAGGGTCTCCCCCTCGGGGTCGTCCTTGGTCCAGAACCCGACCGCCTTGGTCTCCATCGAGCGCAGCGCCTTGCCCAGCGCCTCGGAGAAGCTGCGGCCCAGGGCCATGGCTTCGCCGACGCTCTTCATCGTGGTCGTCAGCTCCGGGTCCGCGCCGGGGAACTTCTCGAACGCGAACCGCGGCACCTTCACCACGACGTAGTCCAGCGCGGGTTCGAAGCTGGCGGGGGTCTCCCCGGTGATGTCGTTGCGGATCTCGTCGAGCGTGTAGCCGACCGCGAGCTTGGCGGCGATCTTGGCGATCGGGAAACCGGTGGCCTTCGACGCCAGCGCCGAGGAGCGCGACACCCGCGGGTTCATCTCGATGACCACCATGCGGCCGGTCTTGGGCTCCACCGCGAACTGGATGTTGCAGCCGCCGGTTTCCACCCCGACCGCCCGCAGCACCGCGATGCCGAGGTCGCGCATCTTCTGGTACTCGCGGTCGGTCAGCGTCATGGCGGGGGCGACGGTCACCGAGTCACCGGTGTGCACGCCCATCGGGTCGATGTTCTCGATGGAGCACACGACCACGACGTTGTCCGACCCGTCGCGCATCAGCTCGAGCTCGTACTCCTTCCACCCGAGCACGCTCTCCTCGATCAGGACCTCGTGCACCGGGCTTTCGGCCAGCCCGAACGCCGCCATCTCCTCCAGTTCCTCGGGCGTGTGGGCCATGCCGGAGCCCAACCCGCCCATGGTGAAGCTCGGCCGGATCACCACCGGCAAGCTGTGCTTGGCGACGAAGTCCCGGACCTCCTCCATCGACCGGCAGACGGCGCTCTCCGGCACGTCCCCGCCGACGGAGCGGACGATGTCCTTGAACTGCTGCCGGTCCTCGCCGCGCTGGATGGCGTTGATGTCCGCTCCGATGAGCTCGACGCCGTACTTCTCCAGCACGCCGTTCTCGTGCAGGGCGACAGCCGTGTTCAGCGCGGTCTGCCCGCCCAGCGTCGCCAGCAGCGCGTCCGGGCGCTCGGTGGCGATGACCTTCTCCACGAACTCCGGGGTGATCGGCTCGATGTACGTGGAGTCGGCGAACTCCGGGTCGGTCATGATCGTGGCCGGGTTGGAGTTCACCAGCGAAACCCGCAGCCCTTCGCTGCGGAGCACCCGGCAGGCCTGGGTACCGGAGTAGTCGAACTCGCACGCCTGCCCAATGACGATCGGGCCAGAGCCAATGACCAGAACGTGCTCGATATCAGTCCTCTTGGGCATCAGCGTGCCTCACTCATCAACTCAACGAACTTGTCGAACAGCGGCGCGGCGTCGTGCGGGCCGGCTGCCGCTTCGGGGTGGTACTGGACGCTGAACGCCGGCCCGTCCAGCAGCGCCAGCCCTTCCACCGCGCCGTCGTTGGCGCAGTGGTGGCTGACCACGGCACGGCCGAAATCGGTGCTGAACTGCTCGCCCGGCTCGCCTTCCACCGCGAACCCGTGGTTCTGCGAGGTGATGGAGACCTTGCCGGTGGCCGCGTCGATCACCGGGATGTTGCTCCCGCGGTGCCCGTACTGGAGCTTGTAGGTGCCGCGGCCGAGCGCACGGCCGAGGATCTGGTTGCCGAAGCAGATACCGAACAGGGGCAGCTTGCGGTCCAGCACCTGCCGGGCCACCTCCACCTGCTGGTCGGTGGTGGCCGGGTCACCGGGGCCGTTGGACAGGAACACCCCGTCCGGTCCGATCGAGAGCACCTCGTCGAACGTGGCGCTCGCCGGCAGCACGTGCACCTCGATGCCCCGCTCGGACATCATCCGCGGGGTGTTGGCCTTGATGCCCAGGTCCAGGGCGGCGACGGTGAACCGCTTCTCCCCCTTGGCCGGCACCACGTAGGGCTCGGCGGTGGTCACGTCCGTGACGAGCGAAGCGCCGACCATGCCGTCGCTGGCGGCCACCTCGGCGATCATCTCCTCGTCCGAGCGCAGCGCGTCCCCGGAGAAGATGCCGCCGCGCATGGCGCCGAACTCGCGTACGTGCCGGGTCAGCGAACGGGTGTCGATCCCGGCGATGCCGACGACCCCCTGGCGCTGCAGCTCCTCCTCCAGCGATCGGCGGGAACGCCAGTTCGACGGGATGCGCGCGGGGTCGCGCACCGCGTAGCCGGCGACCCAGATGCGGTTGGACTCGTTGTCCTCCTCGTTCCAACCGGTGTTGCCGATCTGCGGCGCGGTCTGCACCACGATCTGGCGGTGGTACGACGGGTCGGTCAGGGTTTCCTGGTAACCGGTCATGCCGGTGGTGAAGACCACCTCGCCGAGGGTCTTGCCGACCTCGCCGTAAGCCTTCCCGCGAAAGATCCGGCCGTCCTCCAGAACCAGTGTGGCCGGGATGTGCGCGGTCATTCGTCCTCCTGCCGCCTGTTAGCGGTTGTCGTCCGGAGCGGAAGCCGGTCCTAGCGCCCGGACCGCCTCCACCCATTCGCTCTGCGTCGTCTTCTCGTCACCGCGGAAACCGGTGTCCAGCAGGTGCTCGCCGAGCCGCCAGGTCACCACGACCATGCCGACGCCGGGCACGACCTTGTTGGCCAGCTTGTGGTCCAGTCGGGCGTCCACCACGGCTTCGGCCGGGATCCAGATCGAGCTGGCGCCCTCCCGGTCCAGCAGCAGCCCCGACTTCCACAGCCGGGCGGTGCCGTTCGCCCGGTGGCCGATGTCACCGACCACCACCCGGTCCTGCCAGTCACCGGCGAAGGTGGTCCCCACGTACATGCCGGTGGCCGCGGGCAGCAGTTCCGCTCCGCCCGGTTCCTCCGGGAGCACGGGGAACTCCGGCAGCTGGGCTGCTTGGCGCTTGGCGCGATTGACCCATCCCCGCCGCATTCCGTAGACGACCAGGGCTGCCAGCGCTATCAGCGCCAGCACCCACAACGCACGCGCCATCAGCGCCTCACCTTGCCTTCGTGCGCGGTGACCCGGCCGCGCAGCAACGTCGCCACGACTCGTCCGGGCAACCGCATTCCTTCGTACGGCGAGTTGCTCGCCAGGCTGGCCAGCTCAGCTCCTCGCACCGTCCAGACCGCGTCCGGGTCGACGACGGCCAGATTCGCCGGTTCCCCGACCGCGACCGGTCGTCCCTGGTCGGCCAGGCCGGCGATTTCGGCTGGCCGCTCGCTCATCACCCGCGCCACGCCGCGCCAGTCGAGCAGCCCGGCCCGCACCATGGTCTGCACCACGATGCTCAGCGCGGTCTGCAGGCCGAGCATGCCCGGCCGGGCCGCGGACCACTCGCAGTCCTTGTCCTGCGCCGCGTGCGGAGCGTGGTCGGTGGCCACGCAGTCCACGGTGCCGTCCGCCAGCGCCTGCCGGAGCGCTCTGACATCAGTCTCCGTGCGCAACGGCGGATTCACCTTGTTGACCGGGTCATATGTGGCCAGTCGCTCATCGGTGAGCAGCAGGTGGTGCGGGGTGACCTCGGCCGAGACCTCCCCCGGCTCCTGCCGGGCCTTCCACCAGCGCAGGATCTCCGCGGTGCCGGCGGTGGAGACGTGGCAGATGTGCAGCCGACCACCGGTGTGCCCGGCCAGCAGGCAGTCCCGCGCCACGATCGACTCCTCGGCCGCCGCCGGCCAACCGGCCAGCCCCAGCCTGGCCGCGTTCGCACCTTCGTGCGCCTGGGCGCGGACGGTGAGCCGGGGCTCCTCGGCGTGCTGGGCGATCAACCCGCCGAAGCTGCGGGTGTACTCCAGCGCCCGGCGCATGATCAGCGGGTCGTGCACGCACCGCCCGTCGTCGGAGAACACCCGGACCTGAGCCGCGGAGCGGGCCATGGTTCCCAGCTCGGCCAGCTGCTCGCCGTTGAGGCCGACGGTGACCGCGCCCACCGGGTGCACGTCCACCAGCCCGGTTTCCCGCCCCCGGCGCCACACGTGCTCGACCACCACCGCGTTGTCGGCGACCGGGTCGGTGTTGGCCATCGCGAACACCGCGGTGTAGCCGCCCAGAGCCGCCGCCATCGAGCCGGTCTCGATGGTCTCGGCGTCCTCCCTGCCCGGCTCCCGCAGGTGCGTGTGCAGGTCGACGAAGCCGGGGAGCACGACGGCCCCGCCGAGGTGGAGCAGCTCGTCGGCGTCGGCGTCGATCTCCGGGGCGATGTCGGCGACCAGGCCGTTCTCCACCAGCAGGTCCACCGGGTCGCCCTCGCCGTACGGGCGGACCTGCTTCAACAGCACCCGGCTCATGCGGGAACCTCCTCTCCGGCCAGCAGGTGGTAGAGCACCGCCATCCGGACGTGCACACCGTTGTTGACCTGCTGGGTGATGGCAGCGCGCGGGGAATCGGCGACCGACGGGGCGATTTCCATGCCCCGCATCATCGGGCCCGGGTGCAGCACGACCGCGTGCTCGGGCAGCAGCCGCAGCCGGTCCTCGTTGAGCCCGTAGGCCACGGAGTACTCGCGCGCGGACGGGAAGAACGCCCCGTGCATCCGCTCCGCCTGCACCCGCAGCATCATCACCGCGTCCAGCTTCGGCAGCTGGGGATCCAGTTCGTGGTGGACCGGCGCGCCCCACTGCTCGACACCGCAGGGCACCAGGGTGGGCGGTGCGATCAGCACCACTTCGGCGCCGAGGGTGCGCAGCAGGTGGACGTTCGACCGGGCGACCCGGCTGTGCAGCAGGTCGCCGACGATGCCGATCCGCCGCCCGGCCAAGTCGCCGAGCCGTTCCCGCAGGGTGGCGGCATCGAGGAGGGCCTGGGTGGGGTGTTCGTGCATGCCGTCGCCGGCGTTGACGACCTTGGTCCCCGTCTCGACCAGCCAGTCGGCCAGCCGGTGCGCCGCGCCGGACGCCGGGTGCCGGACGATCACGCAGTCGGCGCCCGCCGCGGAGAGGGTGAGCGCGGTGTCGCGCAGGGATTCGCCCTTGCCGACCGAGGAGCTGCTGGCCGACACGTTGATCACATCGGCGCTCATCCACTTGCCGGCGGTCTCGAACGAGACCCTGGTGCGCGTGGAGTTCTCGTAGAACAGGGTGACCACGGTCCGGCCGCGCAGGGTGGGGAGCTTGCGCACCTCCCTGCCGAGCAGGGTGCGCTTGAGGCTGTCGGCCGTGTCCAGCACCGCGGTGGCGTTCTCCCGGTCGAGGTCTTCAGCGGAGAGCAGGTGGCGCATCAACGCTGCCCTCCTCGGCGCAGGACGACCGAATCAACGCCGTCGACCTCCGCGAGCTGCACCGCGACTTCCTCGGATCGGGCGGTGGGGATGTTCTTGCCCACGTAGTCGGCCCGGATGGGCAGCTCCCGGTGCCCGCGGTCGACCAGCACCGCCAGCTGGACGCTCCGCGGCCGCCCCTGGTCGCGCAGCGCGTCCAGCGCAGCCCGCACGGTCCGGCCGGAGAACAGCACGTCGTCCACCAGGACCACGAGGGCGTCGTCGATGCCCTGCGCTGGCAACCGGGTGGGTTCGAGCGGCCGGTTCGGGCGCTTGCGCAGGTCGTCGCGGTAGAGCGTGATGTCGAGCGTGCCTGTGGGAATGGACACACCGCTGAACTCGTGGATGCGGTCCGCGAGCCGCTGGGCCAGCGGTTTGCCCCGAGTGGGGATGCCGAGCAGAACCGTATTGGTGCGACCGGTGTCCAGAGCGGTCTTCTCGATGATCTGATGGGCGATTCTGGCTACTGTTCGCGCAACGTCACCGGACGAGAGCAGCTCGCGCTGCTCCGCCTGGCCCGCCGCGCCCGCCTGTTGGCGTGACGCCACGGATGTGGACCTCCTTCCCCGCCTCACTGGACGGGTCCTTAAAGGATGGTGTGTGAGCGGCCCAGCAGCGCCGATGCCGCTGGCACCTGCTGACTGCCGAGCTACCCTGTACGCTATCAGCGATGACAGGTCAATCGTCCGGGTGGTGTGGCGCTCCTCGCCCCATCTACGCCCAAGACCAACTTGACCTGGTGACACTTGCGAGCGAACATTACTCTCCGTATTGATCTGAGCTTTACTCCCCGTTGTCAGGTATCGGCTATCGGGGCGAATGAAACGGAGAAACGCCACATGGGCGACTACGCCAAGGCGCTGGGCGCCAAGCTCCGCGCGATCCGCCAGCAGCAGGGTCTTTCGCTGCACGGCGTCGAGCAGAAGTCAGGCGGGCGGTGGAAGGCCGTGGTCGTCGGGTCTTACGAGCGCGGCGACCGCGCAGTGACCGTGCAGAAGCTGGCCGAACTGGCCGACTTCTACGGGGTTCCTGTTGCCGAGCTGCTTCCGGAGGGCCGCGTCCCCTCCGGTGCTGAGCCCGCTACCAAAGTCGTGATCAACCTGGAGCGGCTGCAGCAGCTCCCCGCTGAGAAGGTCGGCCCGCTGGCCCGCTACGCGGCGACCATCCAAAGCCAGCGCGGCGACTACAACGGCAAGGTGCTGTCGATCCGCACCGAGGACCTGCGATCCCTGGCCATCATCTACGACATGACGCCAGGCGAGCTCACCGAACAACTCATCGAGTGGGGTGTGCTGCCGCCGGAAGCCCGGCCAGCTCGAGAGGAGTGAGACGGCGCTACACCGGCATGGAAAGGGCACCTGGGCAAAAACCCCAGGTGCCCTTTTTCGTGGTCTCAGTTCGCGTCTCAGTTCGCGGTGCGGGCGGTTTTGCGGAGCTTGCCGCTGATACCCGCGATGCGCCCCAGAACGCCGTTGACGAACCGCGGTGAATCATCGGTGGACAGCGCCTTCACCAGCTCCACCGCCTCGTCGATGGCCACGGCGGCCGGCACGTCCTCGCTCCACAGCAACTCGTAGAGGCCCAGCCGCAGCACGGCCCGGTCCACCGCGGGCATCCGGGCGAGCGTCCACCCCTCGGCGTGCTGGGTCAACAGCTCGTCGATGCGCTCCCGGTTCGCCGAGACCCCTTCGACGAGGGTGATGGTGTAGTCACCGATCGGCGGTACTTCCGGAGTTCCGATCCGGTCGGCCAAGAGCGTCGCCGCATCGAGGCCGCGTTGATCAGCCTCGTAGAGGATGTCCACGGCGCGTTTTCGCGCTTTGCTCCGAGAACCCACCTCACACCCTCTTTCCAGCTGATACCGGCCCGACTGTGCCAGTCATACCCGTCATTTGGTGCTGACGCGGCTGAGGTAACGGCCGTCCCGCGGGTCGACCTTCAGCGTGTCGCCGGTGTTGATGAACAGCGGGACCTGGATTTCCGCGCCGGTCTCCAGGACCGCCGGCTTGGTGCCACCGGTCGACCGGTCGCCCTGCACGCCCGGATCGGTGTGCTCGACCTTGAGCTCGACCGCCGCGCCCAGCTCGACGTACAGCGGGTTGTCCTCGTGCCGAGCAACGACCACGTTGGTGTTCTCCAGCATGAACTTCGCGGCGTCCCCGACCACCTCGGCGGGCACCGAGACCTGGTCGTAGGTCTCGGGGTCCATGAAGTAGTACTCGCTGCCGTCGTTGTAGAGGTAGGTCATCTCCCGGCGGTCGACGTTGGCGGTCTCCACCTTCACGCCGGCGTTGAACGTGCGGTCCACCACCTTGCCGGAAGTCACGTTCTTGAGGGTGGTTCGGACGAAGGCACCGCCCTTGCCGGGTTTGACGTGCTGGAAGTTCACGACGGACCACAACTGGCCGTCGATCTTGAGCACCATTCCGTTCTTCAGGTCGTTCGTGGTCGCCACGTGGAAGTCTCCTGTGGTGATGACTGTGGGCACATTCCGTCAGCGCGCGAACCGGAGCGGCGCCCGCGCACAACAGCGCGTCAAACTGTAACGAGCTCCTTCGTCGTCAAGGTCAGGAGCTCCGGCGTGCTGGGACGCACAACCAGCGTGTCCTCGATACGGACACCCCCCTGCCCAGCCAGGTAGATACCGGGCTCGACGGTGACCGCCATCCCGGACGAGATTCTACCGTCCCCGCGCTGCGCGAGAGCTGGCGCCTCGTGGATCTCCAAGCCCACCCCGTGGCCGAGGCTGTGCAAGAAGTACTCGCCGTACCCGGCGTCTTCGATGACCTTCCGGGCGGCGGAGTCGGTTTCCCGCACGTCAGCCCCGTCCCGCACCGCTTCCCGGCCCGCTCGCTGGGCAGCGCGGACCACCTCGTAGATCTCCCGCTGCCAGTCCGCCGGTTGCCCGATCACCAGCGTGCGGGTCATGTCGGAGTGGTAGCCCTCCACCAGGGCTCCGAAATCGATCTTGACGAAATCCCCGTCCCGCAGCACGTACTGCCCCGGCCGGTGGTGCGGCACCGCGGAGTTCTCCCCCGCCGCCACGATCGTTTCGAACGACGGCCCTTCCGCACCGTGCTCGATCATCCGGGACTCCAGCTCACGAGCGACTTCCAGCTCGGTCCGGCCAGGTCGGATGCCGCCCTGCTCCACGAGATCGGCGAGCGCGCGGTCAGCGACAGCGCAAGCCTTGCGCAACGATTCGATCTCACCTTCGTCCTTGACCACCCGCAACTGCTCGACCAACCCCGGCGCCCGGACCAGCTCCACCGCTCCGAACGCGCGGTCCAGCAGGTCGAAGTGCTCCACGCTGACGTGGTGGCTTTCAAAACCCGTGCGCCGGAAGAGGGCCGCGCTGGAGGCGGCCCGCTCGGCCAGCGCCACATCGCTGGCCCGCTCGATGACCGTCGCCAAGTCCGGGACCTCCTCGCCCGCCTGGGTCAGGTAGCGGCCGTCGGTGCAGAACACGGTCCGGTCCTCGCTGTTCGGACCATCAGCCGCGTGGACCAGCAGGGCCGCGTTGGAACCGGTGAAACCGGTGAGGTAGCGGATGTTGAGCAAATTGGTCACGAGCATCGCGTCCAGCTCGCGCTCCCGGAGCAGGTTGCGAAGGGCGTGGCGGCGACGGATGTGCGTTTCTGGCATGTTTCGCAGCCTAACCGCGGCAAACCGGCAAAACCTGCCCTCGGCGCGCAGCCGGCGGAAAGCCGCCAGCGCGCCCGAGCGGAAATGTCCGACCCGCGAGCTACCGTCCGGGCATGACCGAGAAGTCCACTTGCTCCTGGCTGGAGAGCCCGGTCGGTCCGTTGACCGTCGTCGCTTCCCCGGCCGGCGTCCGGCAGATCAGCTTCGGCAGCCCCCGCGAAGTCCTGCCCGCTCACCAGGAGGAGGAACTGCTCCCCGACACCGGGTGGGCGGCCAGCGCCGCCCGGCAGCTGGCCGACTACTTCGCCGGCACCCGACGCGAGTTCACCGTCCCGGTGGACTGGACCCCGCTCACCGAGTTGCGGGCCCACGTCCTGCGCACCTTGGAAGAACTGGTCCCCTTCGGCAGCACGGTCACCTACCGGCAACTGGCCCAGCTCGCGGGTCGTCCGGAAGCCGCTCGGGCGGTCGGCACGATCCTGGCCGGCAACCCGTGCCCGCTGCTGGTGCCCTGCCACCGGGTGGTGGCCAGCAACGGCGGCCTGGGCGGGTTCAGCGGGGGTCTGGCCCGGAAGCGCCGCCTGCTGGTGCACGAAGGTGTGCTGGCACCGAGCCTGCTGGAGCTGGACCTGCTGGCCGGCTGAGCTACCTGGCCGAGCAGTACAGGTAGTAGGTCGTCTCCCGCTGCCCCAGCCGCACCGGGATGGCCACCTCCTGGCAGTCGCCGAACACCCCGGTCATGGTCTGCTCCAGCGCAGCCTCCCGGCTCGCCGACCACACCGCGACCACACCGCGCTCGGTGAGGTTGTCGCGGCACAGCTCCAGGAACCGGGCTCCGTAGATCGCCGCGTTGCGCTCGTAGACCAGATAGCCGGGGCCGTTGTCCACATCGAGCAGGATCAGGTCGTACGGGCCACCGTCCCGGTCGCGCAGGACGTCGGCGACATCGCCGACGGTGATCCGGGTCCGGGCGTCCCGCAGCGCCTCCTCGGTTTCCGGGACGAGCCCCTGCCGGTGCCAGGCCACCAAGTCGGGTTCGATCTCCGCCACCTCGGCCACCCGCACCCGAGGATCGGCCAACACCTCCCCCAGGGTGAACCCGAGCCCGAGACCCCCGATCAGCACCCGGAGGTCCGCACCGGACACCGCGGCCAAGCTCCGGCTGGCCAGCAGCCGTTCCGTTTCGGTGTGCACGGTGTCCATCACGAAGACACCGTTGACCCGCAGCTCCAGGGCACCACCCCGGCGAAGCAGTACGATCTCTCCCCGCTCTGTGCTGGCCTGCGCGACGTGACTGGTCATCCCGCCCACCGTAGCGGAGTCGGGACCCCCGATCGGAAACCGTCGCCCCGCTCAGAACCGCAGATCCCCGGCCACGGTCCGGGCGTCCCACTCGGCTGCGGAGACATCGGTCACCGGGGAGTCGTTCGCCGCCACCGCCTCCGGGGTGACCAACCACAGCCGTCCGGCATCGTCCAGCACCCCCAGCTCGCCACCGGGTGAGCGCAGCGCGGGAGCTCCCGCGGCGATGGTCGCCGCCACCCGCATCTCGTCGAGCGCGGGGACCTTCTCCGGCAACACCCGCGTCGCCAGCTCGGCAGCGACCGAGTGCCGTTCCACCCGAACTTTGACTCCATTGTGGATGATGTCCGCGGTGCGCACCGGTGAGGGGACGGCGAACCCGTTGAGCACCGCCACGGCCTGGGCGCGCTGCTGGCAGCCGCGGACTCCCACCAAGTCGATCCCGAAGTGCCGGATCTCCGTCGGAGCCGGGTTCAGCGCCGTGGCGCGCAGCAGGTCCACCGGAACGGTGCCGCACGGGTCCTCCGGCGAGACCACGGCGTGCCCGCTGCCCTGCCGCACCAGGCCCGGCCCCTCCTGCCACGCTCCCGACACCAGAACCGGCTCGTAGGGATGTCGGGTGAACTCCTTGTCCCAGAAGGTGATCGTGGTTCCTTCCGCGGTCTGGTGCGCGATCGCGAACGCCTGCAGAGCCGGCACCCACATCCAGTCCGCGCTGAAGGCGTCCACCACCGACCTGGCCCGCTTCACCTCATCGGCCGGCTGGAACCCCTCGTCGGTGAGCGCCTCCACCCGCTCGCTGAACACCGCGTCCCGGGCGCGCAGCACGAACTGGCCGGCCCCGTTCCAACCAGCACCGGACGCGGTGGTGTCGGTGAACATCAAGTAGAACCAACCGTCCAAGTAGAGCGCCGACGGCTGGCCCGCGCCGTAGACGTTCTCCCGACGCACCTCCTCGGCAGCGGTCACGATCGGCCGACCACCGGCCTCCCGCTGCCACTGCACCCCGTCCGCGCTGCTGGCCACCCCGATGGCGTTGCCGTGCGCGTGGTCACCGGCCGCCCCCGTGTAGTACAGGTAGTAGCGACCGGCCACCTTCACCACCGACGGGTCGCAGGTGTGCATCCCGTCGAACCCCCCGGGCTGCCCGGAGAAGACCGCTGTGCCGGTGGAGGCCAACACCCCGTCCTGGCCGTCCGACTCGGCGTACAGGATGTCGTCCCCGGCGGGGCCGCTCCCCGGGAGCTGGCTGCACCACCACACCCGGTACCGGCCTTCCTCCCGCAGCACCGAGGGACCGTAGTTGTACGGCGCCGCTGGCCCACCGGAGAGCACCACTCCAGCGCTGCTGCGGTAGTTCTGCGCGATGAGCCGAATCGGCGGTGGCGGACCGGTCCGGTCGGCCGATTCCCGCGAAGGGGCCCCTCCCACCGGGGCGCAGCCGACAAGCAGCACGACCGCGGCCAGCCAGCAGAACGCGGAACGAATCACCTAGCCCTCCCCCAGTGCTGCGACAGCAACACCCGCCGGGGGAACTCCCGTCCCCTCCGGCGCCCTGCCGGTCAACCGGCCTGCTCTGCCAACCACCTCAGCGCGAGCGGGTAACCGCGCACCCCCAGTCCGGCGATGACCCCGGTGGCGATGTCGGACAGGTAGCTGGTGTGCCGGAACGGCTCCCGCTTGTGCACGTTCGAGATGTGCAGCTCGATCATGGGCGCGGTGAGCTGCGCCGCCGCGTCGCGGACCGCGATGGAGTAGTGGGTCCACGCCCCCGCGTTCAACACCACGGGCCAGCCCTGGTCAGCGGCCTCGTGCAGCCACTGCACCATCTGTCCCTCGTGGTCGGTCTGCCTGACCTCGACCTCGATCCCCAGTTCCGCACCGGTCCGCTCGCACATGGCGACCAGATCGGCGTGCGTGGTGCTGCCGTAGATGCCCGGCTCCCGGGTGCCCAACCGCCCGAGGTTGGGCCCGTTCAACACCAGCACCTTCACAGCATTACCCCCGTGCTCTTCCTGCCGCCCCCGCTGACAGCAGAATACGCGGCGGCGATCAGCGACGGGTCCGGTCCTTCCAAACGCCCCGGTTTGGCCAGCCCGTCGAGCACCACGAACCGGAGGACCCCGGACCGGGTCTTCTTGTCCACCTGCATGGTTTCCAGCAGCTGGCCGAGCGCGTCCGGGTCGTACGAGGTGGGCAGCCCCAGCGAGTCGAGCACCTGGCGGTGCCGGTTGGCCGTCTCGTCGTCCAGCCGACCGGCCAACCTGGCCAGCTCCGCGGCGAACACCAGCCCCACGCTGACCGCGGCGCCGTGCCGCCAGCGGTACCGCTCCCGGCGTTCGATCGCGTGCGCCAGGGTGTGCCCGTAGTTCAGCACCTCCCGCAGGTGGGACTCCTTCAGGTCCGCCGCGACGACATCGGCCTTGACCTGCACGGAGCGCTGGACCAGCTCACCGATCACCGAGCCCGCGGGATCCACCGCCGCCTGCGGGTCGGCTTCGATGAGTTCCAGGATCCGCGGATCGGCGATGAAACCGGCCTTGACGACCTCGGCCATGCCGGCGACGAGCTCGTTGCTGGGCAAGCCTTCCAGCGTCGCCAGATCGGCCAGCACCAAGCTGGGTTCGTGGAACAACCCGACCAGGTTCTTCCCCGCATCGGTGTTGATGCCCGTCTTGCCGCCGATCGCCGCGTCCACCATGCCCAGCAAGGTGGTCGGCACGTGCACCACCCGGACCCCGCGCATCCACGTGCCGGCCACGAACCCGGCCAGGTCGGTCACCGCACCGCCGCCGAACCCCACGACGGCGCCGTTGCGGTCCATCTTGATCTTGCCGAGCACGTCCCAGCAGAAGCTGGCGACGGCCAACTCCTTGCCGTCCTCGGCGTCGGGGATCTCGACCCGGTGCGCGTCCACCCCGGCTTCGGCCAGCTCCTCCCGCACCGCCTCCACGGTGGCCGTGATGGTCGGTTGGTGGATCAGCGCGACGACCGAAGCGTCCCGCACCGCCTCCACGAGCTCACCGAGCAGCCCCCTGCCCACGACCACGTCGTAGGGCTGCTGGCTGGCAACTGTGATCCGGACCGGTTCGGTCATCCTGCTGCTTCCTCCCACATCTCGCCCGCACCCGGCATGGCGGTGCTCAGCTGCCCGCTGGGACGGTCGGCGGCAACTCGGCGGTGATCCGGTCGACCACCTCCTGCGCGGTCAAGTGGTCGGTGGCGACCTCGACCGACGCGGCCTCCCGGTACACCGGCAACCGCTGCTCGAGCAGCGTCCGGTAGGTGGCGCGCGGATTCACCCCGGCCAGCAGCGGACGTGCTGTGGACAGCCCTACCCGCTTGGCCCCTTCGGCAAGACCCACCGACAGGAAGACCACGAAGTGGTCCGCCAGCACGCGGCGGGTGCGCTCGGAGAGCACCGCCCCGCCTCCCAAGGCGAGCACCCCCTGGTGCTCCTGCAAGGCCACGGCGACCGCTTCTTCCTCCAACTTGCGGAACACGGCCTCGCCATCGGTGGTGAAGATGTCCGCTATTCGACGCCCGGTCGTGCGCTCGACGTCCTCGTCGGTGTCCCGGAAGGACACCCGCAACTGCTCGGCGAGCAGTTGGCCGACCGTCGTCTTGCCCGCTCCCGGCGGGCCGATGAGCACCACCCGAGGCGCCATCACTGCCCCTGCTCAGTCACCCGCGCCCGCAACGACGCCAGGTAGGAATCGACGTTGCTCTTCGTTTCCGGCAGGGAATCCCCGCCGAACTTCTCCAGCACCGCTTCGGCCAGCACCAGGGCCACCATCGTTTCCGCCACGACAGCCGCCCGCGGAACCGCGGTGATGTCCGAGCGCTGGTGCATGGCCTGCGCCGGCTCCCCGGTGCGGACATCCACAGTGGCCAGCGCCCGGGGAAGGCTGGAGATCGGTTTCTTGGCGGCCCGCACGACCAACGGCTCCCCGTTGGTGATGCCGCCTTCCAGACCACCGGCCCGGTTGCTGCTGCGCCGCACCCACTTCTCGCCCCCGCCGGGGAGGATCTCGTCGTGCGCCCGGCTGCCCCGTCGGTGCGCGTTCGCGAAGCCGTCGCCGATCTCCACGCCCTTGATGGCCTGGATGCTCATCAGCGCACCCGCCAAGCGGGCGTCGAGCTTGCGGTCCCAGTGCACGTGCGAACCGATGCCCGGCGGCAGCCCGTAGGCGATGACCTCCACCACCCCGCCGAGCGTGTCACCGTCCTTCTTGGCGGCCTCCACCTCGGCCATCATCCGTTCGGTGACCTCGTCGCCGAACGCCCGCACCGGGTTCTCGTCGATCGCCGCCAGGTCTTCCGGACGCGGCAGGAGGTCCACCTCGTTGGTGACCCCGCCCAGGCTGACCACGTGGCTGACGATCTCCACCCCGAGCAGCTGCTGCAGGAACCGGCGGGCGACGGTGCCGACCGCCACCCGGGCCGCGGTCTCCCGGGCCGAAGCGCGCTCCAGGACCGGCCTGGCCTCGTCGAAGCCGTACTTCTGCATGCCGGCCAGGTCCGCGTGCCCCGGGCGGGGCCGGGTCAGCGGCTCGTTGCGGGCCAGCGAAGCCAGCTCCTCGGCCGGGACCGGATCGGCCGCCATCACCTTCTCCCACTTGGGCCACTCGGTGTTGCCGATGCGGATGGCCACCGGGCCGCCTTGGGTGCGACCGTGCCGGATGCCGCCGATGATCTCCAGCTCGTCGGCCTCGAAGTTCATCCGCGGGCTGCGTCCGAAGCCAAGCTTGCGCCGCTCGAGCTGGTACGCGATGTCCTGAGAGGTGACCTCCACCCCGGCCACCATGCCTTCGAGCACCGCCACCAAGGCAGGCCCGTGCGATTCTCCAGCGGTCATCCAGCGCAGCACACCTAAGATCCTGCCACGCCAGCCGCGGCGCCACGGCGCTGGGTCAGGGCCACCCGCCCACCAGCGCGGGAAAAGCGGTGCTCACCCAGGCCGGGGCCAACATCAACGGTCCGTGGGGCACCGAGCGGTTCCGCTGCCGGGCGACGAGCAGGGTCAGCACGGCCGCCGCCAACATCGTTCCCAGCACCGCGGCGAACGAAACCGCTCCGGTCACCAGGCCCAGGCTGCCGGCGAGCTTGACGTCTCCCGCCCCCAACGACCCCGGCAGCACCACGCGCACCAACAGGTACGCCCCGGCGAACAGCAGCGCTCCGACCAGAGCTGGCAGCGCCCGCGCCGGCTGCTGGCAAGCCATCAACCCCACCAGCGCGGCCGCGACCGGGTAGGCCGGCAACGTGAGGAAGTCCGGCAACCGCCGGACGAGCAGATCGCAAACGGCCAGCAGCACCGCGAACCAGCCGGTCACCAGCGGAACCGGCATCCACCACCAGGGCAAACCGGTCAGCAGCGCACCCGCTGCGGCCATCGCCCACAGCAGCGCCACCGCGATCTCGCAGCACCAGCCGGGCGCACGGATCCCGCGCCGCACCCGCCCCAACAAGCACCGACCTGCTGCTCCGGCCGCGAACCCGGCGGCCGCGAAGAAGACCACCACACCGGGATCCTCGCCCCCGGACCGGCCCGAGCAGGCGCACCGCGGGGCGGAACGCGCGCGTGTCGGCCGACCTAGCCGTCCACCGAGAACAGCGGGTCGCCGAACAGCACCTGGCCGTCCTCCCGGATGTCGGCCAGGGCTTCCGGCGCCATGTCCAAAGCCACCACCGGGCAGACCGCCGAATAGCCGTGCGACTCCACCTTCGCCGGATCCCAGCTCGCGATCTTCTGTCCGGCGCGCACCGCATCGCCCTTGGCGACGTGCAGGGTGAACCCCTCGCCCTTCAACTTGACCGTGTCGATCCCCAAGTGGACCAGGATCGCCGTCCCGGACGCCGCCTTGATCACGAAGGCGTGCGGGTGCAGGGTCTCCACGGTGCCGTCGATCGGCGCGACCGCATCGCTGGGACCTCCCGTGGGCCGGACCGCCGTTCCCGGCCCGACCATGGCCTGGGAGAACACCGGGTCCGGCACATCGGTCAGCGGCAGCGCCAGCCCCTCGACCGGGCTTCCTACCTCCAGGCTCACAGCAGATCCTCGATGTCCTCGGCGATCGTGTCGGCCTCCGGACCGACCACGACCTGAACCACTGAACCCTGCAGCACCACCCCGTGCGCTCCAGCGTCCTTCAGCGCCTTCTCGTCGACCTTCGAACCGTCCTCGACCTCGCAGCGCAGCCGGGTGATGCAGGGCTCGATCTCCACCACATTATCCCCGCCACCGAGCGCGGCCAGGATCGCCGCCGCCTTGTCCTGAGCCACCCCGTGCTCCCTTCTTCAACCTCGAGTGCGGGACATGCCGCACCGACGATCTTGCGCTGACGAATGTCGATGCGGCAACGAGACCGGGGGCATCTTGACACCCGTTCGAGTACAGCGCATCGTTCGCACACCTGGTTCAGACCGGACAGTACCAACACGGCGCCAGGCGAACACCGGCGTGCTGAGCAAAACTCGCCATGCCGGGACAACACTGGAGGGAACGTGAAGAGTGGGCCAACCTCGACCACCCGACACCAGAACTTGCCTGCCGGTCCTGTCCCCAAGCACGTGCAGTTGCGGGAAATCCTCCGAGAACTGGTCCTGAGCGGGCAGTTCCCCGGAGGCCAGCTGCCCTCGGAGCGCGTCCTGGCCGACCGCTACGGGGTTTCCCGGATCACCGTGCGCACCGCCATCGAACAGCTCATCGCGGACGGTCACGTGATCAGGATCCGCGGTCGGGGGACCTTCACCACCCAAGCGGTGGGCCGGGCCCAGCTCTGCTCGGTCACCGAGCGAGCCGCCCAGCAGGGCGTGCACCTGCAGACGAAGGTCCTCGGGACCGCGGAAACCACCCCGCCCGCGACGATCGCGGAAGCGCTCGGACTGGCGGACGGCCAGCCGGCGTACCAGGTGCGCCGGCTGCGCATCGCGGACGGCGTCCCGATGGCCGTCGAAAGCGGCTGGTACCCCCCGGACGTCGTGCCAGGACTGCTCGACCACGACCTCACCGGTTCGCTCTACGGTCTGCTCGACCAGGTGTACGGAGTGCAGTTGGTCGGCGGCACCCAGACCGTGGCCGCGGAACGCGCCTGCGCCACGACGAGCCAGTTGCTCGACGTCGAACCGGGAAGCCCCGTGCTGGTGGTGCACCGGGTCACCTGGACCGCGCAGCGCCCCGTCGAGGACACCACTTCCTGGTGCCGGAACGACAAGTACCAGGTGACGATCCAGCTGGACCGGCACAGCCAGTCCGGTCCCGAGCCACTGAGCAGGAGGTTCACATGAGCACCAGAGCCGCCACATCGGACGGCGGGAACAACAGAGGGCTGGCTGTGCTGCAACGCCTCGGCCGGAGCCTGATGCTGCCGATCGCAGTGCTGCCCGCCGCGGCCATCCTGCTCCGGTTGGGCCAGGACGACCTGCTCGGCGCGATCCCGGCGCTGGCCACCCCGGCCGAGATCATCAGCTCCGCCGGCGGCGCCCTCTTCGACAACCTGCCGCTGCTGTTCGCCATCGGTGTCGCGATCGGTTTCGCGAAGAAGGCCGACGGCTCCACCGCGCTCGCCGCCGCCGTCGGCTACCTGGTGCTCTCCGGGGTGATGTGGGCGATCACCGGGCAAGAAGCCGGAACCGCCTACAACGAAGGCCCGTACGGGGTGCTGGGCGGCATCATCGCCGGGCTGACCACGGCCTGGCTGTGGCAGCGCTACCACCGCTTGAAGCTGCCCGCCTACCTGGCCTTCTTCGGCGGCCGGAGATTCGTGCCGATCATCACCGCGGTCACCATGCTGGTGATCGGAGTGGTGCTCGGCCTGCTGTACCCGCTGTTCGACGCCGGGCTGACCGCTTTCAGCGACCTGATCGCCCAGCAAGCGGTGATCGGCGGCGGCCTGTACGGACTGGTGAACCGGCTGTTGATCCCGCTCGGTCTGCACCACATCCCGAACAACGTGGTGTGGTTCCTCTTCGGCGACTACCAGGGGACGAAGGGGGACATCAACCGGTTCTTCGAAGGCGACCCCACCGCCGGGACGTTCATGACCGGCTTCTTCCCGATCTTCATGTTCGCCCTGCCGGCCGCGGCCCTGGCGATCTGGCGCAGCGCCCGCCCGGACCAGCGCAAAGCCGTCGGCGGGGTGATGTTCTCGGTCGCCTTGACCGCGTTCCTGACCGGGGTCACCGAACCGCTCGAGTTCACCTTCATCTTCGTCGCCTGGCCGCTGCTGGTGATCCACGCGGTGCTGACCGGGAGCTGCCTCGCGCTGGTGAACGCCCTGGACATCCACTCCGGATTCGTCTTCTCCGCCGGCGCCATCGACTACCTGCTGAACTTCGGGATCTCGCAGAGGTCCCTGTGGCTGATCCCGATCGGTCTGGGGTACGCGATCGTCTACTACGTGGTGTTCCGCTTCGTGATCACGAAGTGGAACCTGCGCACCCCCGGCAGGGAGACCGACGACACCTCCGCTTCCGGGGCCTCGGACGAGTCAGTGGGCACCACCAACAAGTAAAGGTGGTAGGGGCAATCACCAACGACAGGAATGGAGAGGACATGCCCGAACGGCGGGTAACCGTGGGCAGCAAGGTCGGCCTGCACGCGCGGCCGGCAGCGCTCGTCTGCAAAGCGGCCGCCGCCCAACCGGTGGAGATCACCATCCGCAAGGACGGCGTCGACCCCGTGTCCGCGGACAGCATCCTCGGGCTGATGACGCTGGGCGCCGAGTTCGGCGACGAAGTGGTCCTCACCGCCGAAGGGAGCGGTGCGGACGAAGCGCTCGACGAGCTCGCCGAACTCATCAGCTCCGAGCTCGACCAGCAGTAGCGGGGCCACCGCGGCCGGAGGAGCCGGGTGCGCCCGCCCGCGTCACAGCGGCAGCGGCACCTGGTTCCCGGTCGCCTCGGCCAGCGCGTCCCGCATCGCTTCCTTCGGGGCAGCGCGACCGGTGAACTGCTCGACCTGCCCGAAAGCCTGGTGCAGCAGCATGTCCAGCCCGGTGGCGATCCGCCCACCGGCGGTGTGCACCGCCTCGGCCAGCGGAGTTGGCCACGGGTGGTAGACCACGTCGAGCACGCACTCCGCGGCCCGCGCCAGCTCGTCCGCCTGCTCGTCCAGCACCCCCGCAGGCAGCGTGGACACCACCACGTCCGCCTGCGCGGCGAGCCGGGGGATGTCACCGCTGAGCCGCTCCACCCTGGCCTGAACACCGACCCGCTCGGCGGTCCGCAGCGCATCAGCCGCTCTCGCCGGCTCCCGGACCGCCAGCACGACGTCGGTGACCCCGAGCTCGGCGAAAGCCGCCAACGTCGCAGCCGCGGTGCCACCGGCCCCCAGGATCAAGCCCGAACCGCCACTCGAGAAACCGCCGGCGTGCCGCAGCGCGCCGACCACACCATCCACGTCGGTGCAGTCAGCGGACCAGCCGTCTTCCCCGCGCACCAGGGTGTTGGCCGCGCCGACGGCAGCGGCCCGGGCGCTCACCTCGTCCGCCACCCGCAGCGCGGCCTTCTTGCCCGGCATGGTGACCGAAAGCCCCACCCACTCCGGACCGAGGCCCGCCACGAAGGGCTCGAGCCCAGCAGCGTCCACCTCGAACCGCTCGTAGGTCCACTCCGGCAACCCCAGGGACGAATAGGCCGCCTGGTGCAGGACCGGCGACAGCGAATGCGCTATCGGAGACCCGAGCACCGCTGCCCGCCTCGGCTCAGAAGGCGCCACGTTCCTGTGCCTCCCTGATGTAGTTCTCGTGCTCCTCCTGGGTCTCGGCGAAGCACGAAGTTCCATCCGGATAGCACTTCACGAAGTACTTCCACGGACCGTCCGCCGGCTTGAGGGCCGCGGCAATGGCTTCCTTGCTGGCGGCGGAGATCGGCGTGGGCGGCAGACCGTAGTTCAGGTAGGTGTTGTACGGTCCGGGCCGCTGCCGGTCCTCCGCCTTGGTCAGCAAGCTCGGCTTGTCCAGCGGATAGTTGATCGTCGAGTCCAGGCCGAGCTGCATCGCGGGCGGCTCGAGCCTGTTGTAGATCACGCGGGAGATCTTCGTGAAGTCCCCTTCGATGCCTTCGCTCTGCACCAGGGAAGCGATGATGAGGACTTCGTACGGCGAATACCCGGTCTCCTCCGCCGCCTGCGGCAGTCCGGCCGCCTCCATCACGGCCGCGGAGCTGGTGATCACCTCGCGGAGCACCTGCTCAGCCGATTCGCCGGGGCGCACGTCGTAGACGCCGGGCATGATCAGGCCTTCCAGCCGTCGATGCGGCTCGGCCTGGGAAGCCTCCTCCAGCGCCCACTCCGGAACCCCCAGCGCAGCGAGATCAGCGGTCTCCGCAACGCGGTGCATCTCCTCGGACGTGGTGCAGTCGCCGTTGGTGCCCACGCAGGTGGCTTCCGCGAGTCGGGTGAGCACGCCCGGGGTGGTCTTCCCGTCCGGGGCCAGCTGGTCCTCCAGCCGCATCCCGCCGCGGACCTCCACCCGGCCGACCTTGGCCTCCGGTGACATGATCCGCTCCACCGCGGCAGCACCGGACATCTGGGCGCGCATCAGGTAGAAGCCCGGTTGGATGCCGTTGATGCCCGGGTGGTTCTTGGCCGCTTCCACGAAGGCCTTGGCGCTGGCCACCACGTCCTTCTCGGCCAGGGTGCTGCCGATGGCGCTGACGGTGTCCCCGGACTCGACCTCGATGACGACTTCACCGGTGCCCGGCCCGTCGTAGTCCTCGTAGGAACCGATGCCCATCAGCTGGCTGGCGCCGTAGAGGACGCCACCGCCAACCAGCAAGAGCACGAAGATCCCGGCGACAGCAGTCACCATCCGGCGCCGCTTGCGGCGGCGGAACTGCTCCGGGTCGGAGGGGCGTTCCAGCGGTTCGGCGGGGTCATCGGCGAACAATCCGAGATCATCGTTCACGAAAGATCCTCTCGTGTCCTCTGCCCCCGGGTATCCAACCACGTCTGCAGGATTTCAACGGCAGCCGCTTGGTCCACCACGGCCCGCTGCTTCTTCCCGCGCACCCCGCGCTTGGACAGCATCCGGCTCGCCGAAACGGTGGTCAACCGCTCGTCCACGAAACGCACCGGCACCGGAGCGATCCGCTCCGCCAACGCGTCCCCGTAAGCCTTCGCTGCTTCAGCGGCAGGGCCGTGCCGGCCCGCCAGCGTCATCGGCAGGCCGACCACAACCTCCACGACTTCGTGCTCCTCGACGAGGCTGGCGAGTTGAGCGAGGTCGCTCTCCCCGGCCTCGTCGCGCCGCAGCGTGATCAGCGGAGTCGCGAGCACCGGGGACGGGTCGCTCAAGGCGACCCCGACCCTGACCGCCCCGACGTCGATTCCGAGCCGGCGACCAGGCCCTGGACCCGGCAGCTCCCCGGGTCGCCCGGTCACCCGCTGACCACCTCGCTCAGTTCCTTGCGCAGCGCGGCGATCGCCGCCTTGACACCGGCCGGGTTGGAGCCGCCGCCCTGCGCCATGTCGGGCTTGCCGCCGCCACGGCCCTCGAGCTCGCCGGCGAACGACGGCACCAGCTTGCCGGCCGCCAGGCCCTTGTCCTGACCGGCTTCGTTGACCCCGACCACGAAGTTGACCTTGGAGTCGTTGGGGGAGAACAGCGCCACCACGGCCGGCCGGGACCCGAGCCGGTTGCGGACTTCGCTGGCCAGCGCCCGCAGCGCGGAACCGTCCACCCCGTCGGCCACCTGCTCGGCGACCAGGGTGACGCCGTTGACGTCCGTCCCCTTGTCGGCGAGCTCCCCGGCCGAGCTCAGGACCTGCTGCACCCGCAGCTGCTTCAGCTCCTTCTCCGCGTTCCGCAGCCGGGTCACCACGTTCTCGATCCGCTCCGGCAGATCGCTCACCGGCACCTTGAACTGCTCGGCCAGCTGGGTCACCAGCATGTGCTCCATGCTGATGTGCCGCATGGCGTCCATGCCGACCAGGGCTTCCACCCGGTGCACGCCCGAACCGACGGAGGAGTCCGAGACCAGCTTGACCACACCGAGCTGGCCGATGCGCGGCACGTGGGTGCCACCGCACAGCTCCCGGGAGTAGTCACCCATGTCGACCACGCGCACCTGGTCGCCGTACTTCTCCCCGAACAGGGCGATCGCACCGAGCTCCATCGCCCGGTCCATCGTGGTCACGTAGGCCTGGACCTCGACGTCGGTCTGCAGGTAGTCGTTGACCTCCTGCTCGACCTCCACCAGCACGTCGTTGGACACCGCGGCGGGCGTGGTGAAGTCGAAGCGCATCCGGCCGGGCTCGTTCAGCGAACCCGCCTGCGCCGCCCGCTTGCCGTAGGCACCGCGGACCGCCGCGTGCACCAGGTGCGTCGCCGAGTGGGAGCGGGCGATCGCCTGCCGGCGGTTCACGTCGACAGCCGCCTCCAGGGTGGTGTCGACGCCCAGTTCGCCCTCCACGACCTTCGCCCGGTGCACGAAGAGCCCCGGCACCGCGCGCTGGACGTCCACGACCTCGACCGCCACCCCGGGGCCGACCAGCCGACCGGTGTCGGCGATCTGACCACCGCCCTCCGCGTAGAAGGGGGTGCGGTCCAGCACCAGCTCGACCTCGGTGCCCGCCGAGGCAGTCCGGGCCGGCTGACCGTTCACCAGGATGCCGAGCACCCGGCTGTGCGACTGCAGATCGGTGTAGCCGATGAACTCGGTGGTGCCGTGCTCGTCCAGCAGCGCGCGGTAGGTGGAGAGGTCGCCGTGGCCGGTCTTGCGCGCCTTGGCGTCCTCCTTGGCCCGCCGGCGCTGCTCGGCCATGAGGTTCCGGAAGCCTTCCTCGTCCACCGACAGCCCCTGCTCGGCGGCCATCTCCAGGGTGAGGTCGATCGGGAACCCGTAGGTGTCGTGCAGCTGGAACGCCTTGTCCCCGGACAACTGCTTCTTGCCGGCCTTCTTGGTCTCCTTGACCGCGAGGTCGAAGATGCGGGAGCCGGCGCTCAGCGTGGCGAGGAACGCCTCCTCCTCCTTGTTCATCACCGACTCGATCCGGTCGAACTCGGTGACCAGTTCGGGGTAGCTGGGCGCCATCGCGTCCCGCACGACCTTGCTGAACTCGCCGAGCACCGGCTCGCGCACCCCGAGCAGGCGACTGGAGCGGATGATCCGGCGCAGCAGGCGGCGCAGCACGTAGCCGCGGGTCTCGTTGCTCGGGGTGACGCCGTCACCGACGAGCATCACGCCGGACCGGGCGTGGTCGGCGATCACCCGGAAGCGGACGTCGTCCTCCGGGTTGTCCCCGTAGCGGCGACCGGACAGCTCCTCGGCCTTGGCGATGACCGGGCGCACCAGGTCGGTCTCGTAGACGTTGTCCACGCCCTGCAGCAGGCAGGCGACGCGCTCCAGCCCCATCCCGGTGTCGATGTTCTTGGTGGGCAGCTCGCCCACCACCGGCGCGCCTTCCTTCGGACTCCGCTCCCCGCGGATGTCCTGCATGAACACCAGGTTCCAGATCTCGATGTAGCGGTCCTCGTCCACGACCGGGCCGCCTTCCCGGCCGTACTCCGGACCGCGGTCGTAGTAGATCTCCGAGCACGGACCGCCGGGGCCGGGAACGCCCATGTCCCAGTAGTTGTCCTTGGCGTCCCGGGCCTGGATGCGCTCCGCCGGGAGCCCAGCGATCTTCTTCCACAGCTCGGCGGCTTCGGGGTCGTGCTCGTAGACCGTGACCCACAGCCGTGCCGGGTCGAAGCCGTAGCCGCCTTCCGACTGCGGCTTGGTGACCAGGTCCCAAGCGGCCTCGATGGCGCCTTCCTTGAAGTAGTCGCCGAACGAGAAGTTGCCCGCCATCTGGAAGAACGTGTTGTGGCGGGTGGTCTTGCCCACTTCATCGATGTCACCGGTGCGCACGCACTTCTGCACGCTGGTGGCCCGCGGGTACGGCGCCGGCGCGTCCCCCAGGAAGTACGGCTTGAACTGGACCATCCCGGCGTTGACGAACAGCAGCGTCGGGTCGTCGAGGATCAGCGACGCGCTCGGCACGACGGTGTGCCCGCGGCTGCGGAAGTGCTCGATGAATCGATTCTTGATCTCGTGGGTCTGCACGGTGAATCCTTGCTGGGCTCGGTATGGGACACGGCTGCGGTTGCGGCGGGGCGCCGAGGTGCGCGGGCACCGGTCAGCGACCCGCCCTGCGAGCTCGATAACCGCTGTCCGCCCGGGGCTCGCCAACCACCCGCTGGGCGGAGCCGTCCTTGCTGTGATCGATGACGTGCTGGAGTTCCCGCTCCCGCTCCTGCATACCCGCCCGCACTTCAGCACCGAACGTGCCGACGGCATTGGCGAGTTCGCGCATCGCGCCCCCCAGCTGCTCGGCCATGCCCGCGGGGGTGGCCTTGCGGGCGGTCTCGTTGACCTTTCGGGTCAGCGCAACTCCGGCCGCTATCCCGGCACCGAACCAGAACAGGCGCCTCACTTGCGCCCCCCTTTACCCTTCCGGCGGAAACTCCTGCCAGCGGGCTCCTGCTTCCGCTTGCGGCGACCCCGCAGCGCTTTGCTCACTCCGTAAGAGAAGGCTGCGGTCTTCACCAACGGCCCTCCCAGTGTAGCCGTGAACAGCGAGGACAACGCCGAGACGTTGCCACTGATGGTCTTGGCGTTGGCGGTGATGCCGTCCACCCGCTCCAACTGGGTGTTCACGTGGCTGATCGTCGAATTGGCGTTGGTGAAGATCGGCTCAGAGTTCTCGTGCGCCTTCCGGATCGCGATGGTCGCCTCGTCCAGCGTGCGGCCGAGCTTGACCAGCGGGATCGCCAGCAGCACGACCAGCAGCACGAACGCACCTGCTGCGATCAGCGCGGCGATCTGCGTGGGCGTCACGTGCCCTCCTGTGTTCCACGTCGTTCCTGCCACCGGCGTGCACGCACAACCCGGTGTGTTGATCGAGGGTCAGGTTACCGTTGACCGCCCGACAGCTCGCACCCGAGGTAACTCGTTGGGAACGCACCGGCGCATCATGCCCGGACCGGGGTCAGCGGCTCGTCGCCGGACAGCACCGCGGCCACGTTGCGAGCCGCCAGTTCCGCCATCGACGTGCGGGTTTCAGTGGTGGCCGACCCCAGGTGCGGCACCACGACCACGTTGTCCATCTCCAGCAGTTCCGGTTCCACCTGCGGTTCGCGCTCGAAGACGTCCAGCGCGGCACCCGCGATGCGCCGCTCCTGCAGCACCTTGACCAGGGCTTTTTCGTCCACCACGGCGCCGCGGCTGGTGTTGACCAGGAACGCGCTCGGCTTCATCAGCTCCAGCGCCCGCTGATCGATCAGGTGATGGGTCTGCTCCGTCAGCGGGCAGTGCAGGGACACCACGTCGGAGCTGCTCAGCAGCTCGTCCAGCGGCAAGTGGTACACACCCAGCTCGGCTTCCAGCTGCTCCGGCAGCGGTCGACGGCTGTTGTAGACGACCTTCATGCCGAAAGCCCGCGCACGCCGGCAGACCGCGCGGCCGATCCGGCCCATCCCCACGATGCCGAGCGTCTTGTGCTGCAGCCCGGTGCCGAGCATGAACCCGAGGTGGAACGACCACGGTCGCCGGGCCCGCAGCAGCCGTTCGCCCTCGCCCAGCCGACGGGTCACCATCAGCATCAACCCGATCGTCAGATCGGCGGTCGCATCGACCAGCACCCCAGGGGTGTTGGTGACGGTGACGCCCCGGGCGGCCGCGGCGGCCACGTCGATGTTGTCGTAACCCACCCCGACGTTGGCGACCACTTCCAGTTGCGGACCGGCCGCGGCGAGCAGCTCCTGGTCCACCTTGATGTGCACCATCGACACCACCGCGTGCGCGCCGCGGACCGCATCGCGCACCTGCTCCGGTGCCAGCTGGCCCTGGTGGACTTCCACCTCGCCCGCCTGGCGCAGGATGTCCAGCGCCGGCTCCGGAAGCCAGCCCGTCACCACGATGCGCTTGCTCACCCGCTACCTCCCTGCCACGGACAATCGCTCCAGCGCGGCTCATCCGCGCTCGTGATCACCGCGAATGATTCCACGCAGCTTCGGCACCCGATCCGCCAAGGTGCGCTCCGCCCCGCGCGAGCTCGGCTGGTAGTAGTCGCGGCCGACCAGATCGTCCGGCGGGTACTGCTGGGCCAGCACCCCCTCCGGGCGGTCGTGCGGGTAGCGGTAGCCCTGGGCGTGGCCGAGCCGGGCAGCACCCGAGTAGTGCCCGTCCCGCAGGTGCGGCGGCACCGAGCCCCCCTTGCCGGCGCGCACGTCGCTGATCGCCTGGTCGATCGCGGTGATGACCGAGTTGGACTTCGGTGCCGTCGCCAGGTGGATGGTCGCCTGCGCCAGCGCGAGACGCCCCTCGGGCATGCCGATGAACTGCACGGCGTGCGCCGCTGCGACCGCGGTCTGCAGCGCCGCCGGATCGGCCATGCCGATGTCCTCGCTCGCGTGCACCACCAACCGGCGGGCGATGAACCGCGGGTCCTCCCCGGCTTCGATCATCCGCGCCAGGTAGTGCAGAGCAGCGTCCACATCGGAGCCGCGAATGGACTTGATGAACGCGCTCGCCACGTCGTAGTGCTGGTCCCCGGTGCGGTCGTACAGCACAGCCGCCCGGTCCACCGTAGCCTCCACGGTCGCCAGGTCGATGGTCGCGCTGCCGGTGGACAGCGCGGATTCCGCGGCGGCCTCCAACGCGGTCAGCGCTCGCCGGGCGTCCCCGCCGGAGAGGGCCAGCAGGTGGTCCTCGGCCTCCTGGGTCAGCTGCACCGCACCGGCCAACCCGCGCTCGTCCGCGACCGCCCGCCGCAACAGCTCGCGCACGTCTTCGTCACCGAGACTGCGCAGCTGCAGCACCAGCGACCGGGACAGCAGCGGCGCGACCACGGAGAAGGACGGGTTTTCCGTGGTCGCGGCCACCAGCAGCACGGTCCGGTCCTCCACCGCCCCGAGCAAGGCGTCCTGCTGCGTGCGGGAGAAGCGGTGCACCTCGTCGATGAACAGCACCGTGGCCTCGCCGGAGCGCCCCAACCGCCGACGGGCCTCGGTGATCACCGACCGGACTTCCTTGACCCCGGCCGAGAGCGCGGACAGCGCCACGAAATGCCGGCCGGTCGCCTGGGAAACCAAGTTCGCCAAGGTGGTCTTGCCGGTACCGGGCGGCCCGTACAGCAGCACCGAGGCCGGGGTCGCTCCTTCCACCAGGCGGCGCAGCGGGGCACCGGGCCGCAGCAGGTGGTCCTGGCCGACGACCTCGTCCAACGTGCGCGGCCGCATCCGCACCGCCAGCGGTGCGTTCTCGGCCAGCCGGTCCCCGGCCCGAGCATCGGCGTCAGCGCCGAACAGTCCCTCGTCGAACAGGCCCTCACTCACCCAACCGACGCTACCGGCCGTTCCGGTTGTTCGGCCTGCCCGGGCAGCGCGATTTCGACCTTGTCGTCACCGCGTTGCTGCGCCCACTGGTGGACCGCCTGGTGGCAGGCCTGGTCCAAGTACCGCAGCGGCCGCATGTCCAGGTGCACGTGCTTGTGCTCGGGCACCCGCTCCAGGTGCTCCAGCAGGCGGGGCAGCCGCAGGAACGTCGCGTTGCCGTTGAAGGCGATCCGCACGTGGTCGTCGTGGTGCTCGGCTTCCACGCTGAACCGGGACACCTCCACCGCCGTTTTCAGCACGGCCACCGCCAACCCGGCCAAGGTGCCGACCAGCAGATCGGTGCCCACGATCATGCCGGCGGTGAACACCAGCACCAGCCCCTCGGAGCGGCTCTGGCGCAGCAGCGCCACGGCCTCCCGGGGGTTGAGCAGCTTCCAGCCCGCCTCGATCAGCAGCGCCGCCAGGACGGCGAGCGGGATGAAGCCCAGCACACCGGGCAGCAGCGCCACGAACAGCAGCAGCCACACCCCGTGCAGCACCCGGGCCATCTTGGTCCGCGCACCGGCCCGGACGTTGGCCGCGCTGCGCACGATCACCGCCGTCATCGGGAGCGCGCCGAGCAAACCGCACACCGCGTTGCCCACGCCCTGCGCGACGAGTTCCTTGTTGTAATCGGTCTTCGGCCCCTCGTGCAGCTGGTCCACCGCCACTGCGCTGAACAAGCTCTCCGCCGAGGCGATCAGCGCGAACGCCACCATGGAGGCCAGCAGCGCGGGGGTGGCCAACGCCCCGTCCAGCACGATGGGGTTGAAGGCGTCCACCAGCGAACCGACTTCCACTTTGGACACCGGGAGTCCAGTGGCGAGCGCGAGCGCGCTCATCAGCACGACGGCGATCAGGGCCGCCGGCACCAACCGCAAGCGGGAAGGCGTCCTCTGCCACAGGCCGAGCACCACCAGCGTGCCCACCGCCAGCAGGAGCCCGGCCTGGCCTTCCGGAGTGGTGGCGGTGTCGACCAGCAGCTGCGGCAGGCCGAGGATCTTGTCCACGGTCTCCTGCGGCGCCGGCTGACCGCTGACCGAGTAGACCTGACCGAGGATGAGGACCAGGCCGATACCGGTGAGCATCCCCTTCACCACCGACGGGGAGATCGCCCGGAACCAGATCCCCAACCTGGTCAGGCCGAGCAGGACCTGGAGGATCCCGGCGCCGAGCACGATGAGCCCCAGCGCCGACAAGCCGTGCTCGTTCACCGCGGAAGCGACCAGCACGGTGAGCCCCGCAGCGGGACCGCTCACCTGCATCGTGCTGCCGGGCAGCGCCCCGACGACGAGCCCGCCCACGATGCCGGTGATGATGCCGAGCTCAGCCGGCACCCCGGAAGCGACCGCCACCCCGACGCACAACGGCATGGCGACCAGGAAAACCACCAGAGAAGCCGTCAGATCAGCGGCGATGGCCTCTTTCGACCAGCGCGGGATCGCGAGCCGGCCACGGGCCGGTTCGGTCTTGTTGTTCACTTAGCACTCCACGAAGAAAGCACGCCGAAGCAGACCGGCTACCGACGAGTAGCCGGCGGTGGTGCGCGGAATCGCGAAATCAGCGGCCCTGGATCACAGCGGCAAGAAATCGCCGTTCTCGTCGTCCTGCGGGCACTGGTACACCAAGCCGGTGTCTATTTCGTAGAACCAGCCGTGCAACTGCAGCAGCCCCTGCTCCACTCGAGCTCGGACGAACGGGTACTCGCGCAACGTGCGCAGTTGGTTCAGCACGTGCTGCTTGCTCTCCGCCCGCACCGCCGGGTCGGTCAGCTCGGCCCCGTCACCCGAAGAGCTTATCCCCAACCAGTTCCGCATGGCGGGCAGGCTCTCCAGCCCGCGACCGGCCAGCGTCAGCGCGGTGACCGCCCCGCAGTGGGAATGACCGCACACGACGATGTTGGGCACCTGCAGGATCTGGACCGCGTATTCGATCGTGGCCATCTCGCTGCTCGGCTCGTAAGGCGTGTATTCGGGAACGACGTTCCCGGCAGTGCGCAATTCGAAAAGGCTCCCCGGAGGAGCATTCGTCATGTGCGCTGGAATCACGCGGGAATCCGAGCAGCAGATGAAAAGAGCTTGGGGGTTTTGACCGGCGGCCAACTGCTGCCGCAAGTCCTGAGAAACCGCGCCAGCATATTGCCGGGCGTGCCGCACAAGGCTTTCGAAATCCATGGCTTCCTCGCTTCAGTTGAATAACGGAATTCGGTCGGCTCACGCCCGACTTCCTAATTCCGGAAAACCTGAAGCGAAGCCTGTCTGCTCCGGTTCCGCTTCACCTCTCCCGCCGCGACGTACCGCCAACCGACCGCCGGCTCTTGGCAGCGTTCCCGCCCGGAGAACGACCAGCTGTCACGCAAAGGCGTGAATTCCTCGACCCATCGCCGAACAGCAGGAGCGCACCGCCGTTCCCGAGAAGTCTCCTCCGCTCGGTGCTTGCTGATCTCGTGCTCTTGCACCGACGAAACCGACTTCTGGCTCACAGCGGCGAGCGACTGGGCAGGAACCACCAGGCCGAGCAGCGCAGTGAAGAGCAGGAAGAGCCCCGCTCGCCACCATCGCCGCCTACCTAGCACCGATCCCTCCTCAAGCGCAGCCCGCCCATCCGGCGACCTTGACGGCAGCGGGAATGAATAGCACGCGGTCAACTCGGTTAACCGGGATTAACCGGAACTCTTGATCGCCATTATGCACTGGCTCCCCGCGCGCGCACAACAGGATCACCCCGCACAGTCGGGCCAATTCACCCGCCGAGTTCGCGCTTTCCGCCACAACACCAGCTCCACCCCTGGTGAATGCCCCACACAACACGCATTCAACAGGAAAAATGTGATGCAAATTACCGAAATGGGATAATGCGCATCTCAATATATGGCCGGTCGCGCAGAAGAATGCGATCGCAACGGATATCCGGCAGCGGCGCTGGCGCGACCACCACCGCCGCACTTCCGGATCTCAATCCTCACTGGTGCGGAACGCGGGGTAGCGCACCAAGTGCAGCGCTCCCGCACCGAACCGGTCCACCAAGGCCTCGACCAAGGTCGACGCGTAATCCGCTATCTCCTGGGCACCGGAGGACTCGGCATCGGTGCGCAAGCGCCGCCAACGGTCCACCAGCGCGGTGCTGCGCCGCGGGGACGGCATGTGCAGGGCGATCGGGCGGTCCGACTCACCCGTGCGGGGCAGGAACCACCAGGTCGAAACCCACACCCACAGCAACTGCGCGCTGAACAAGCGGGGCAGCAGGACCTCGTCGTCATCGAGCTCCGGCCACACCGACGCGACCTCCGACCGCCAGGTCGCCAGCATGCTCTCCGCCAGGTTCTCCGGCAGCGCGTACGAGCACCACGAGGACGGGAACGGATACTGCAAGTACGCGGCGTCCAGCGTGACATCCCGGACGCAGCCCCACTCGAAGTCCAGGAAACGAACCCCGGTGCTGGTGACCAGGCTGTTGTCCGGGCAGATGTCCGACGGGCTGAACGCCTGGTGGCGACCGGCCTGCAACAGCTCGGCCGCCTCGGTCAACCGGTCCAGCACCGCGCGCGGGGTCCGCACCTTGAGCGTCTGCTCGAACAGCTCGGGGAGTTCGGTCAACGACCGGACGATGTCGTCGGCGACCGGATCGGTCCACGACTTGGCGCCGAGCCGGCGCATCAGCGCGTCGAAGTCGGCCTCGCAGCCGGCCGTGGTGCGGTGCAGCCTGCCCAACGCCCGAGCCCAGGCGAGCAGTGCCCGCTCGGCCACCCGCGGGTCGTCCTCGAACAGCACGTCGGCCAGCGTCGCGCCCCGGCCGAGGTCCTCCAGCACCAACAACCGCTCGCCGGCGTCGTGCGCTATCAGCTCCGGCCCCACCCGGGCCTCCGGGGGCAACGCGGTCGTGAGCTGGCAGCTCGCCGCTTCGTGCGCGAACGGGTCGGAACGCGCTTGTTCAGGACATGCGCCGTAGTGCTTGACCACGAGAGTTCGCGGCAGTTCGAACGGGGACTCCGCAACGCGGACCCGCATCACGACCGAGCGGTCGCTGCCGCCAAGATCCTCTGCATCCGCTAGCCGAACCGGTGCTCCCGTCCGCTTCCGCAACACCGCTTCGGCGGCCCCGACGGTGTCGGTGACCTCCGAGCTCCCAGGGACACGGACCTCCGGGGGACCGGTGGTGATCTCCACACTCATCGTCTCCTGACACTACCCCCAGCATCCGAACCTGAACGGGCATGACCGGTCAAGTAACGCGCAGACCGCAGCCACCCCGTGACCAGCAGTCGTGTTCTGCACGCGGCTGCCGCCGCGGTCATGGGCTACCCGGTCCCGCGCCAGCTTCTACACCTTGACGGAACGCGGCGAGGAACAGGTTGCACCGCGGCGACAATCCTGCAACCGCAGTCGCACAACTGGAGAACGCCGCAGGCCCGCGAGCAGTTCTCCCCGCCACCCGTTCGGCTCAACGAGCGGTGCGCGGCGCACCCGCTTCCGGGCGATCACCGCCGCGCACCGCTGCGGAGCAGCAGGTCAAGCTTTCCCGCCCGGCTTGGCGGCCGGCTGCTTCACGTCCACTCCAGCTTCCTTGCGCTGAGCGGCGGTGATCGGCGCGGGAGCACCGGTGAGCGGGTCGTAACCAGCACCGGTCTTCGGGAAGGCGATCACGTCCCGCAGGGAGTTCGCACCGGCCAGCAGCATGCAGATCCGGTCCCAGCCGAACGCGATGCCACCGTGCGGCGGCGCGCCGTACTTGAACGCCTCCAGCAGGAAGCCGAACTTGTCCTGGGCCTGCTCGTCGGAGATCCCCAGGACGTTGAACACCCGCTGCTGGACGTCAGCCCGGTGCACACGGATCGACCCGCCGCCGATCTCATTCCCGTTGCAGACGATGTCGTACGCCGCGGCCAGCGCCTCACCCGGGTTCTTGTCGAAGTCCTCGATCCACTCGGGGGTGGGAGCGGTGAACGGGTGGTGCACCGCCGTCCAGTTGCCGGAACCGACCGAGACCTCTTCGCTCTCGCTGGTCGGCTCGAACATGGGCGCGTCCACCACCCAGACGAACGCCCAGGCGTCGTGGTCGATGAGGTCGCAGCGCTCGGCGATCTCCAGCCGGGCGGCGCCGAGCAGCGCCCGGGACGGCCCCGGCTCGCCCGCCGCGAAGAACACGCAGTCACCCGGGTTGGCCCCCACGGCCTTGGCCAGACCGGACCGCTCGGCTTCGGAGAGGTTCTTGGCCACCGGGCCGGACAGGGTGCCGTCCTCCCCGACCAGCACGTAGGCGAGCCCCTTGCCGCCGCGCTGCTTGGCCCACTCCTGCCAGGCGTCCAGCTGGCGCCGCGACTGGCTGGCCCCGCCCGGCATCACCACGGCACCGACGTACGGCGCGCGGAACACCCGGAACGACGTGTCCTTGAAGTACTCGGTCAGTTCGACCAGCTCCAGCCCGAACCGCAGGTCGGGCTTGTCGGTGCCGTAGCGGGCCATCGCGTCGGCGTAGCTGATCCGCGGGATCGGCCGGGGGATCTCGTGGTCGGCGAGCTCCTTCCAGATGGCCGCCAGCAGCTCTTCGGTCAAGGAGATGACGTCGTCCTGCTCGACGAAGCTCATCTCGAGGTCCAGCTGGGTGAACTCCGGCTGCCGGTCCGCCCGGAAGTCCTCGTCCCGGTAGCAGCGGGCGATCTGGAAGTACCGCTCCAGGCCGCCGACCATCAGCAGCTGCTTGAACAGCTGCGGCGACTGCGGCAGCGCGTACCAGTTGCCCGGCTGCAGGCGGGCCGGGATCAGGAAGTCCCGCGCGCCTTCGGGGGTGGACTTCGTCATGGTCGGGGTCTCGACCTCGACGAAGTCGTGCCCGTGCAGCACTTGCCGGGCCACCCGGTTGAGCTCGCTGCGCATCCGCATGATCCGCGCCTGCTCCGGGCGGCGCAGGTCCAGGTACCGGTACTTCAACCGGACCTCTTCACCGACCTCCAGGTGCTCGTCCAGCGGGAACGGCAGCGGAGCCGACTCCGAGAGCACCTCCAGGGAAGTGGCGGTCACCTCGATCTCGCCGGTGGGGATCTCCGGGTTCTCGTTGCCCTCCGGGCGGCGGACCACTTCACCGGTGACCCGGATGCAGAACTCGGCGCGCAGCCGGTGCGCCAGCTCGGCCATCTCGCCCTCGCGGAACACCACCTGGGCGACCCCGGAGGCATCACGGAGATCGATGAAGATCACTCCGCCGTGATCGCGACGACGCGCCACCCACCCGGCGAGGGTGACGGACTGCCCGGCATGACCGGCGCGAAGCGATCCGGCCTCGTGCGTGCGCATCACGGGTACTGAGCTCCTCTTCTGCGACAAAGCTGGCTGGCTTACTCCGACGTCCTGCAAGGGGCCGCGTCCGGGAAGGACAGCAGACTGACTCCGAAGCCAGGACTCAGGCCATCAAGGCTATCCAACGCGCCCGAAGGCGCCTCGAGCAGGCTTGGGCTGCGCGGCGCCCCCGCTTTCGCCGGAACCGGGAACCGGGAGCGCCGGGCGCGCGTCCCACCCGAGCAGGGAAGCCACGACCGGCCGCTCAGCCGAGGACCGCCTGGCGGCCATTTGGCTGATACCGAATTCGAGCAGTGCGGCTCAGTATTTACGTGCTCCGCAGCCGGACGGGGGCGCATTGCCCGATGACCCTTTGGAGGCGGCAATTAATGCTCTAATCCAGATCAACTGCACCGCAATGGCTTAAAACACTTTTCCGATCTCGGTCGTTGCACCAGAAAGAATCACTGCATAGCTTAGTTTTCCCGGATCCGGTGGACACGAGGAGTAACAATGAGCGGCCCTGAAGCCCGAGCTCACCCGATCACCCCACCCACCACGGTCACCGAAGACAACGACCAGCCCAACGCCCTGTCCGAGGAATTGGCCGAGTTGCTGCGCACCGGCCCGTTCGAAGCCGCCCTGCGCGCGGCCATCCGAGCGAGCCGGTTGAGCCTGGAACGCATCCAGCACCGATTACGGCAGCGCGGCACCCCCGTCAGCATCACCGCGCTCAGCTACTGGCAATCCGGTCGGCGCCGCCCGGAAAGGCCCGACTCGCTGCTGGCCCTGCGGCAACTGGAACAGGTGCTCGGGGTTCCCGACGGTTCGCTGTCCGCGCTGCTCGGTCCACCGCGCCCGCGCGGCCGCACCCGGCAGGCCGCCGCGGAAGCGCCACCGCTGAGCGCCCTGTGGTCGGAGCACGAGACCGCCGCGGAGCTGCTGACCCAGATCGACACCAGTCACGACAGCAAGCTGACCCGGCTCAGCCACCACGACGTGGTGCACGTCGACCAGCACGGCAAACTCCGCAAGATCCGCACGCACAAGCTGGTGCGCGCGGAAGCCAACGGAGTGGACCGGTGGATCATCATGTTCGACGGCGCCTCCTCCGCCGAGACGCCGCCGGTGATCCGCCCCATCCGCTACTGCCGGCTCGGCCAGGTGCTCACCGACCACGCCCGCGACCTGGTGGTGGCCGAGCTGCTGTTCGACCGCACCCTCGCCCGCGGTGAGACGCTCCTGCTGGAGTACGAGATCACCGATCCGCCCTCGGGCCCCAACGAACCGGAGCACAGCTTCTGCCGGTTGTTCCGGCTCCCGGTGCGGCAGTACGTCATCGAAGTGCAGTTCGACCCGACGCATCCGCCGAAGCACTGCGAGAGCTACGTCGGCGACACCTCCACTCGGGAAGTGGAGCCGCCGAAGCCGCTCGTGGTGGACCGCTACGGCCGGGCCCACGCCGTCGCACTGGACTTCGGCCTGGGCGTCTTCGGCGTCCGCTGGGAACCGGAAGACCACCCGACGCACGCGAAATAACCTGGGGTAGCGGACTTCGGACACGGAGAGTGCACCCGGCTCGGGTCCGGCTCCCTCCTGCCCGAAAAAGAATTGGCTCCCAGAACTGGAATTCGCCCTGGCGTCATATCCGGTTAATAAATTTGACTTAGTGGTCACGGGCCAACCGCCCACGAGGCCGTTGGTCGCGCACCGCAAACCGAAGCGGATTCGCGCGAAAAACCGCGGTCATTCCGCGCCCGACCAAAAATGAAAACGGAATTCAATTCGGCCGCTGCCAGCAACCGGCGATCCCGGCTCCTGGAGCGGCCCGCAGCAGCCCGGTCCCGACCACTCCGGCGATCCGCTCCCCAGCCCTGCCGCCCGCAGGTCCCCGACCAGCGAATCGAGCACGCTCGGCGACCAGTCGTCGAGACCGGCCACGGGAGGCGCAGCAGTTGATCACCCGGGCCGATAATTGACGGGTGACCGACCGCCAACGGCCAACCCGCAACCCCGCTCCCGGCAAGCAGACGAAGCGCCGCAACGCTCCAGCGCACGTCGGACACGGGCACGGGCACGGCCACGGGCACGGACCCGCCGAACCCGCGTCCGCGCCGGTGCGGCGAGCCGTGGCCATCGCGTTGATCCCGTTCGCCCTCGCCGCCGTCATCGGCATGGTCCTGCTGTACCCGTTCGGTCACCACGCGCGCAGCGGGGCCGACCTGGGCCTCGGACAACACCCGGTGGACGCGGAAGTCATCGCCGCCGCTTCCTCCTCCTGCACCAGCGGCGCGGAGGGCCCCGGGGAATGCCTGCGGTTGACCCTGCGAATGCAGAACGGGCCCCGCCCCGGGCACACCATCCAGCAAGTGCTGCCCACGGACCCGGCCACCCCGAAGTTCTCCGTGGGAGACGAGATCGTCCTCAGCTATTCCGGCGCCGCCCCCGAAGACCCCGCCTCCTACCAGGTGGTCGATTTCCAGCGCGGCACTCCGCTGCTGGTGCTCGGACTGGTCTTCGCCGCCGCGGTGCTGCTGCTGGGGCGCTGGCAAGGGCTGCTCTCGCTGATCAGCCTGGGCCTCACCGTGGTGGTGCTGATCGGTTTCATCCTGCCGGCCATCCTGGCCGGCGAAAACCCGCTGCTGGTGGCCATCACCGGAGCCGGGACGACCATGTTCGCGACGCTCTACCTGTCCCACGGGTTCTCGGTGCGCACCTCCACCGCGGTGCTCGGCACCATGCTCAGCCTCGGCCTCATCGGGCTGCTCAGCAGCACGTTCTCGGCCACCACCAAGCTGACCGGGCTCGACGAGCAGACCACCGACCTCATCGGGGCGCTCAACACCCCGATCGACGCCCGCGGACTGCTGCTGGCCGGCATCGTGATCGGCGCGCTGGGCGTGCTCGACGACGTCACGGTCACCCAGACCAGCGCGGTGTGGGAGCTGCGGAAGGCCAACCCCGACCTGAGCTGGCGCCAGCTGTACTCCTCGGGGCTGCAGATCGGGCGGGACCACGTGGCTTCTTCGGTCAACACGCTCGTGCTCGCCTACGCCGGAGCCGCCCTCCCGCTGCTGCTGGCCTACACCCTCTCCGACCGCACCTTCGGGGAGATCATCAGCACCCAGGCGGTGGCCCAGGAACTGGTGCGGACCCTGGTGGGCAGCATCGGGATCATCGCCGCCGTGCCGATCACCACCGCGATCGCAGCAGCCGTGGCGGTCCGAGAACGCCCGAGCAGCACCAAGAGCGCGCGCGAAACCCCGCAGAACAGCAAAAGCGGCGACTCCGTCGCTGAACGGGTCAGCCGAGCCGCCGCCTCGAGTGCTGAAACCGCGACCATGCGTCCGCGGCGTCACATAGCCAAGTGAATCTTAGCCACCGCCCCCGCGATCAGTTCTCGAGCGCAGCGACGAAACTGGCCACCGCATCCGGGCGGAGCTTCTGCGCCATCCGCCCCTCCGGCGCCGAAGCGGCCAGCTGGTGCAGCGGGCGGTCGGCCGCGGCGTCCCCCCTCGCCTCAGCGCGGAGCTGGGCCACCAGCAGCTCCGAGAGCACCAGCGCTTGAGTGCTCCCGGTGCTGGCCAACGCATCCGCCAACCGGCGCAGCTCGAGCACTCCGAGCTCGCGCCCACCGGTCCCGGCGTACATGGCCAGCGCAACCGCGATGGCCTTGCCGCTGGGCGGGCCCGCGACCAGCAAGTTGACCGTCCGCACACCGCGCATGTCGGTCACGAAGACGTCCAGCTGGGTGGCCTCCTTCAGCTCCACCCGCTTGCTGCCGAGGGTGCGCACCGAGATCTCCGTCCCCGACAGCCGGGTCGTCTTGCGCTTCTCCCCAACGGCCAGCAACAGCAAGGGGGATGCGACGACCACCGCGGTGATCGCGAACCCGAGCGGACCGGCGAACAGGCCGACGACCCCACCGGCCGCCAAGGCGAGCACGACCGCCGTGATCACCACGTTGCGCGCCCTGGTCTTGCGGATCCGGGCGTCCAGCAGATCGAGCTCGACCGGTTCCACCGCGTTCACCACCGCTGCTCCGCCACCGCTGCGCGCACGCTGTCCACCACGTCGTCCAGCGGAACCTCCCGCTGCTCACCACTGGCCAGTTCCTTCAACTGCGCGTTGCCAGCGGCGAGGTCGCGTTCCCCGAGCACGAGCGCGAACTTCGCCCCGGAGCGGTCCGCGGCCTTCATCGCGCCCTTGAGCCCCTTGCCGCCGTAGGCGAGATCGACCCGGATCCCAGCGGCCCGGAGCCCGCCCGCCACCGAAACCAGCCGGCGCTTGGCCTCCGCGCCGAGCGGTACGCAGTAGACATCGCAGCGCCCCGGTTCCCCGAGCGACAGGCCCTCCGTCTTGCAGGCCAGCAAGGTCCGGTCCACCCCGAGGCCGAACCCCACACCGGAGTACTCCTGGCCACCCAGTTCGGCCATCAGGCCGTCGTACCGGCCACCACCGCCGATCCCGGACTGCGCACCAAGTCCATCGTGGACGAACTCGAAGGTGGTCTTGGTGTAGTAGTCCAGCCCGCGCACCAAGCGGGGGTTCTCGGTGAACTCCACACCGAGGTCGACCAGGTGCTCCTTGACCTGCTCGTAGTGCTCCTTGGCCTCCGCCGACAGGTGGTCCACCATCAGCGGCGCGTCCGCGAGCATCTCCTGCACTTCCGGGCGCTTGTCGTCGAGCACCCGCAGCGGGTTGATCTCGACCCGCTGCTTGGTCTCCTCGTCCAGCGGGAGCTTGCGCAAGAACTCCTGCAGCTTGGCCCGGTACGCCGGGCGGCACGTGCTGTCCCCCAACGAGGTCAGTTCGATCCGGTACCCGGTCAGGCCGAGCCGCCGGTAAGCCTCGTCGGCGATGGCGATGACCTCCGCGTCCAGCGCCGGATCGTCGACCCCGATGGCCTCCACCCCGACCTGCTGCAGTTGCCGGTACCGGCCCGCCTGCGGGCGCTCGTAGCGGAAGAAGGGGCCGCTGTAGTGCAGCTTCACCGGGAGTTGACCGCGGTCCAGGCCGTGCTCGATCACCGCCCGCATCACCCCTGCGGTCCCCTCCGGGCGCAGCGTCACCGACCTGCCGCCGCGGTCGGTGAAGGTGTACATCTCCTTGGTGACGACATCGGTCGACTCGCCGACGCCACGCGCGTACAACGCGGTGTCCTCGAACATCGGCAGCTCGATGTAGCCGTACCCGGCTCGCCGCGCCGCGTCCGCCAACGTCTCGCGCACCGCGAGGAATTCCGCGGACTCCGGCGGGAAGTACTCCGGGATGCCTTTCGGGGCGGTGAAGTTACTCATAAGCGGTGGTTCAGTCCTCACGCAGTAGTGTCTGGTTCCGGCAGATCCTGCAGGAACGGATTGCCGGAGCGCTCACGCCCGATGGAAGTGCTGGGCCCGTGCCCCGGCAGCACCACGACGTCGTCGTCCATGGGCAGGATCTTGCTGCTGAGCGAGCGCAGGATCTGCCGGTGGTCGCCGCCGGGAAGATCGGTGCGCCCGATACCGCCCGCGAAGAGCGTGTCACCCGAGAACAGCAGCTTCCCGCCCTCCTCGGTCCGGGCGGCGAACACCACCGAACCAGCGGTGTGCCCCGGGGTGTGCGAAACGTCCAGCTGCAGTCCAGCCAGCTCCAGCGCCATGCCGTCGGCGAGGTCGTGAACCTCCTTCGGCTGCTCGATCGCCAGACCGTCCCCGAAGAGCTGGCGGCCCATCGGCCCGAGGGCCGCGGCGGGATCGGCCAGCATGAACCGGTCAGCGGGGTGGATCCACGCCGGAACACCGTGCTCCAGGCACACCTGGCCAGCGGAGAAGACGTGGTCGAAGTGCCCGTGCGTGAGCAACACCGCTTCCGGCGTCAGCCGGTGCTGCTGGAGCCGTTCGGCGAGCGCGGGGAACGCGTCCTGACCGGGATCGATGACGACGCAGGGCTCGCCCTCGCCCCGCGCGAGCACGTAGCAGTTGGCCTGCAGCGGTCCGACCGGGAAACCCAGGACAAGCACGAAGTGCGACCTTTCGTAGACGAGCAGTGGACCCGGCAGGGTCGATCCTCCCTAGATTATCTCCCAGCTCAACTGGAGGAGCCGCGGCTGCACCACCGGCACAACGGGACGCTCGCTCCCCGGTGTCTTCTCAGGTTCTCTCAGCTTGATCGACCACCGCACCCCATAAACTCCGCCACAACGGCAACCAGGCATTCCGGCAGGACACTGGGAGGAAGCAGATTGCCCAGCAACGAGCAGCGCCGCCAAGCGGCCAAGCAGAAGCTCGAACGCCAGCTGCAGCGGCGGGAACAGCAGGCGAAACGCCGCCGGACGATCACCGCTGGCGTGACCATCGTGGCGGTGGTGGCGCTCGTGGTGGGGATCTTCCTCTTCACCCGCAGCGGCGACGACTCCGACGCCTCCCCCACCGCGCAAGGCCCGAAGACCACTCCCGGACCGTGCAGCTACACCGAAACACCTGAGCAGCAGGCCGCGAAGCAGGTCGACATGCCGGACGACCCCGATCCGACCCCGGCCCAGGGCACGGTCGAGGTGGCGCTGGAGACCAACCAGGGGACCATTCCGCTGACGCTCGACCGCGCGCAGGCGCCGTGCACGGTGCAGAGCTTCCAGCACCTGGTGGAATCGGAATTCTTCGACGACACCGAGTGCCACCGGTTGACCACCACCGAAGGCCTGCAGGTGCTGCAGTGCGGTGACCCGACTGCATCCGGCAGCGGCGGCCCCGGGTACTCGATCAAGGACGAACCGCCGACCGACCTGGCTCCCGCCCCGGAGCCCTACGGGCAGAGCGGCGCGGTGGTCTACCCGCGCGGCACCCTGGCGATGGCCAAGTCCAGCCAGCCCAACAGCGGCGGCAGCCAGTTCTTCATGGTCTACGCCGACTCCTACCTCCCGCCGGAGTACACCGTGTTCGGCACCATCGGCGAACCGGGTCTGCAGGTGCTGGACAAGATCGCCGAAGGCGGCGTGGAACCGGTCATGGGGCCGGGTGACGGCAAACCGGTCCAGCCGGTGCACATCGAGCGAGCGGTCGAGAACTCCTGACCGGGGCCCCGGCGGGGCCGCACCACCGGCCCCGCCGTCAGGCCGCCGAAGTCACCCGGTAGACGTCGTAGACGCCTTCGATGTTGCGCACCGCCTTCAGCACGTGACCGAGGTGCTTGGGGTCGCCCATCTCGAACAGGAACCGGCTCACCGCCACCCGGTCCCGAGACGTGGTGACCGAAGCGGACAAGATGTTGACCCGCTCGTCGGCCAGCACCTTCGTGACGTCCGACAGCAGGCGGTGCCGGTCGAGCGCCTCGACCTGGATGGCCACCAGGAACACCGAGGTCGCTGACGGGGCCCAGCGGACCTCCACCAACCGCTCGGGGGTCTTGCGCAGCTCCTCCGCGTTGGTGCAGTCGGTGCGGTGCACGCTGACCGCCCCACCGCGGGTGACGAAGCCCAGGATCTCGTCCCCGGGCACCGGGGTGCAGCAGCGCGCCAACTTGGTCCACACGTTGTCGGCCCCTTTGACGACCACACCGGGGTCCCCGGTGCGCCGCCGGCCGGTCAGCTTCGACGGGGTGGAGCTCTCCGCGATCTCGTCGGCCGCCTGCTCCGGCCCACCGATCAACGCCACCAACCGCTGCACCAGGTGCTTGGCGGACAGCTGCTTCTCCCCCACCGCGGCGTAGAGCGCGGCGACATCGCTGTACCGCAGTTCCTGGGCCACGGCCGCCAAGGTGTCGGCGGACACCAAGCGCTGGACGGGAAGCCCGAGCCGGCGGATCTCCTTGGCGATCGCGTCCTTGCCGGACTCGATCGCCTCCTCGCGGCGCTCCTTGGCGAACCACTGCTTGATCTTCGTCTTCGCCCGCGGCGAAGCCACGAACGAGAGCCAGTCCCGGCTCGGCCCGGCCCCTTCTGCCTTGGAGGTGAAGATCTCGACGACTTCGCCGTTCTCCAGCTTGCGCTCCAGCGCCACCAGCCGGCCGTTCACCCGGGCGCCGATGCACCGGTGCCCCACTTCGGTGTGCACCGCGTAGGCGAAGTCCACCGGGGTCGACCCGGAGGGCAACGTGATCACATCGCCCTTGGGGGTGAAGACGAAGATCTCCCGGGTGGCCAGGTCGTACCGCAGCGACTCCAGGAACTCGCCCGGATCAGCGGCCTCCCGCTGCCAGTCGAGGAGCTGGCGCATCCAGGCCATCTCGTCGACTTCGACCGCGGCCTTCCCGCTGGAGCTGTTGTGCCCCCGGGTCTCCTTGTACCGCCAGTGCGCAGCGATCCCGTACTCGGCGGTGCGGTGCATCTCGTGCGTTCTGATCTGCACCTCGAGGGGCTTGCCCTCCGGCCCGATCACCGTGGTGTGCAGCGACTGGTACACCCCGTACCGGGGCTGCGCGATGTAGTCCTTGAACCGACCGGGCATGGGCTGCCACAGCGCGTGCACCACACCCATCGCCGCGTAGCAGTCCCGGACCTCGTCGACCAAGATCCGGACCCCGACCAGGTCGTGGATGTCGTCGAAGTCGCGCCCCCGGACGATCATCTTCTGGTGGATCGAGTAGTAGTGCTTGGGGCGCCCTTCCACCTTCGCGGTGATCCGAGCGAGGTCGAGCTGGCTGGAGAGCTCTGCGATCACCTTGTTCAAGTAGGTGTCCCGGGACGGGGCCCGGTTGGCCACCAACCGCACGATCTCGTCGTACTTCTTCGGCTGCAGGATCGCGAACGCCAGGTCTTCCAGCTCCCACTTGATGGTCGCCATCCCCAGCCGGTGCGCCAGCGGAGCCAGCACTTCCAAGGTCTCCCGCGCCTTGCGGGCCTGCTTCTCCGGCGGCAGGAACCGCATGGTGCGCATGTTGTGCAGCCGGTCGGCCAGCTTGATCACCAGGACCCGGGGATCCCGGGCCATCGCGATGACCATCTTGCGGATGGTTTCGGCTTCGGCGGCCGCACCGAGCTTGACCTTGTCCAGCTTGGTCACCCCGTCGACCAGGTGCGAGACCTCTTCGCCGAAGTCCTCCGCGAGCTTCTCCAGCGAGTAGTCGGTGTCCTCCACCGTGTCGTGCAGCAGGCCGGCGACCAACGTCGTGGTGTCCATTCCCAGCTCGGCCAGGATGGTCGCCACCGCCAGCGGGTGCGTGATGTACGGATCACCGGACTTGCGCCGCTGGTCCCGGTGCTTCTCCTCGGCGACGTCGTAAGCGCGCTGCAGCAGGGCGAGGTCGGCCTGCGGGTGCATCTCGCGGTGCACCGCGGCCAGCGGCTCGAGCACCTGCTTGACCTGCGTGGCCCGCTGAGCCGTTATCCGCCGGGCAAGCCGTGCCCGTACGCGGCGGGTGGCCGAGGCCGCACGCGGTTGGGTTCCCGGCTCAGCTGCCGTAGCGGAAGATTCGACGTGTTGGCTCACCGCACGCTCCCCCGGGCACTCGGACGCTGCTTTCGTCCCGGGTCCGGGGTTGACAAGGACCCGGACACCGAGAATAACGCCTACGGCGGAGCAGACCTTCCGCGGCAGGCCGCAAAGCGCTCAGCGGTCGGCTGGTGCTGTGAGCTGCTGGCGCGATTTCAGTCCCACCGATCTCCCGCAGGGCCTAGATGGCCAGCAACGTTCGCAGCGGCTCGCCGGTCAGATTGCCCCGGCCGCCCAGCTCGGTGAGTTCCAGCACAACCGATGCGGCAGCGACTTCCGCCCCGGCCTTGCGGATCAGTTGGCACGCCGCACCCAGGGTGCCCCCGGTGGCCAGCACGTCGTCCACCACCAGCACCCGCTGGCCGGCGCGCAGCGTGTCCGCCGGCAGTTCGAGCGTCGCCGTGCCGTACTCGAGGGTGTAGTCGATGCGGTCGGCCACCGCGGGGAGTTTGCCGGGCTTGCGCAAACCGATGATCCCGGTGCCGAACTCCCGGGCCACCGCGGCTCCCACCAGGAAGCCACGGGCTTCCACTCCGGCCACCACGTCGAACTCCAAGCCCGCCCCCATGGCCTTGGCGGCGGCGGCGAGAGCTTCGCCGTCGGCGAGCATCGGCCCGATGTCCCGGAACAGCACGCCGGGCTCCGGGAAGTCCGGGACCTCCCGGATCAACCCGGCAGCGCGCTCCAGCGCGCTCTGCTCCACCTCAGCAGGGACATTCACCGAAATGCTGTTAGTCAACGCCGCCTCTTCCCAGTCGGCCGTGCGGATTTCGAAGCGGGCTGCCCAGCGCGCCTGCGCTGCGCACCGCGCTGGGCCGGTCGCGCCCCGGCCTGCGCGGCGACCGAATCCCGCTCGGAGTCCGCCTGCACCTGTTCGTTCTTCTCCTGCGTCTGCTTCCGACGCTGTTCTACCTTCTTCGCGTGCTCCCGGTACTTCGGGTCCCGCATCTTGAAATCGACCAGCAGCGGCGTGGCCAGCAGGATCGAGGAGATCACGCCGGCGATCATGCCGACCATCTGCACCAGCGCCAGATCGCGGAGCACGCCGACGCCCAGCATGCCAGCCCCGATCACCAGCAGGCCGAGGACCGGCAGCAAGGCGATGATCGAGGTGTTGATCGACCGCATCAGCGTCTGGTTCACCGCCAGGTTCGCCGCCTCGGGATAGGTCCGCCGGGAGAAGCTGAGCAGGCCTCGGGTGTTCTCCTTCACCTTGTCGAAGACCACCACGGTGTCGTACAGCGAGAAGCCCAGGATGGTCAGCAGACCGATCACCGTGGCCGGCGAGACCTCGAAACCGACCAGCGAGTACACCCCCGCGGTGACGACGACGTCGTGCAGCAGGGCGATGATCGCGGCGACCGCCATCCACTTCTCGAAGTAGAAGGCCAGGAAGACCGACACCAGCGCGAGGAACACCACGAGGGCGATCACCGCCTGCCTGGTGATCTCGTCACCCCAGGTGCCGCTGACCGCGCTGTCGCTGATCGTCTCGATGCTCGGCTGCCCCTGCGCGTTCAACGGCTGCAGCTGGTCGAACAGCTCCTGCTTGACCTGCGCGACCTCTTGGGAGGTCAGCGACTCGGAGCGGATCTGGATGCTCTGGGAATCGCCGCTGCCGACGATCTGCACGGCGTCCGGGGAGTGCCCCAGCGCCTGCCGGTAGGCGTCCTCCACCGCTCGGCTCTCGATCGGCCCGCTCGCCCCGACCGCGGGCATCTGGATCTTGGTGCCGCCCACGAAGTCGATGCCGAAGTTGAAGCCCTTGAAACCGATCGAGCCGAGGCACACCAGCACGATCAGCCCGAGCACGACGTACCACCGGGTTCGTTTCCCGACGATGTCGAAAGCGCCGGTTCCGGTGTACAGCCGGTGGAAGAAGTCTTCCCGGCGAGGGCTTTCAGTACCCGGAGTCGTCACGTTCACGCCTCCTTGGCGGTCGCGGTGGCCTTGCGGGCAGCGCGCACCTGCGCACCCATCCGCTGCACTGACCCGAGACCGGTGAGCGAGGGCTTGGACAGGAACTTGTTCTTCGACGCGAGCGCCACCAGCGGGTGGGTGACCAGGAAGACGACGATGAGGTCCAAAACGGTGGACATGCCCAGCGTGAAGGCGAAGCCCTTCACCTGCCCCACCGCGAGCACGTAGAGCACGGCCGCGGCCAGGAAGCTCACCGCGTCCGCGGAGAGGATGGTGCGCCGAGCCCGCGTCCAAGCGCGGGGCACCGCGGAGCGGAACGTCCGTCCCTCCCGCAGTTCGTCCTTGATCCGTTCGAAGAACACGATGAACGAGTCGGCGGTGATGCCGATCGCGATGATGAAACCGGCCACCCCGGCCAGGTCGAGGGTGAACCCGATCCACCGGCCGAGCAGCACCAGCACCGCGTACACGATGCCGCCCGACAGGATCAGCGACAGGATCGTCAACAGGCCGAGCAACCGGTAGTAGAGCAGGCAGTAGACACCGACCAGCAGCAACCCGACCCCGCCGGCGATCAGGCCGGCCCGCAGCGATGCGACGCCGAGGGTCGGGGAGACGGTCTCGGCCTCGGACTGGTCGAACGCCAGCGGCAGCGAACCGTACTTCAGGATCTCGGCCAGGTTGGAAGCGCTCTCCTGGTTGAAGTTCCCGGAGATCGTGGTGGTTCCACCGGGCATCGCGTCCTGCACCGTGGGGGCGGAGACCACCTCGGTGTCCAGCACGAAGGCCACCCGCTCACCGACGTTCTTCGAGGTGAAGTCGCCCCAGATCCGGGCGCCCTCGCTCTTGAACTTCAGGTTGACCGTCCAGCCCGGCTGCCCCTGCTGCGGGTTGGGCGGCACCGCCTGCGCTTCGTCGATCTCCTTGCCCTCCAAGAAGACCGGCTCCAGCAGGTACTTCTCGGTGCCTTCCTGGTTGCAGGTGACCAGCGGCAGCTTCGGGTCGTCGTTCCCGCGCAGCGGGTCCTCGGCAGCGCAGTCCAAGCCCTGCAGCGCTTGCTGCTGCACGTTGGGGTCGGTGCTCTGCCGGGTCCGCTTGGCCTCCTCGATCTCGGCCTGCTGCTGGTCCGGCGGCTGGGCGTCCTGCTGCGGCTCGGTGCCGGCCGGGACCTGCCCGGCGGGGACCACCGTGACGACCTGGCGGAAGTTCAGCTCGGCGGTTTGCCCGAGCTGCTTGGCCTCTTCCCCACCGGCCCCTGGAACGGTGATCACCAGGTTGTTGCCGTCCCGGGCGACCTCGGAGCCGCTGATGCCCATCCCGTTGACCCGGGTCTCGATGATCTGGCGGGCCTGGTCCAACGATTCCCGGGGCGGCGGCTGGCCGTCCGGGGTGCGCGCGGTCAGCGTCACCCGCGTCCCGCCCTGCAGGTCGATGCCGAGCTTCGGGGTCGGCTTGCCGTCACCGGTGAAGAACACCAATGCGTAGAGCACTGCCGCGATCAGACCGAAGATCGCGAGGTAACGCCCTGGGCGGATCTGCCCGGCCGGAGGTGCCACGGTGCGTTGGTCTCCTGTTCGCCGTCTTCATCTTCGAGCGGCGCCGCCCGCCACCGGCGTCGAGCGGACACGACGACGGGGCACCGCACTGACTTGATCTAGTCTGACAGGCTCGCGCATCCAGCTTGTGCCCCGGGTAACAACACCGCTACAACGGGCACCACACGGATGCGGGCACCGGGGCTGACAAGCCCGGCGCCCGCACAATACTCCTCACCCCGCCACCTGCACCGGGCACGGGGCTGCGAGGCAGCAGCCTCAGTTGTTCTTCTGCTGCTCGATCGGCTCGGCCACCTTCGCCCCGGAGGACTCGTCGCTGTCGGCACCGGCGGACTCGGTGGGCTGGTCGTTGTCGCTGACCCGCTCCCGGATGGCGGCCCGCACCCAGGTGGTGGTGACGCCAGGAGCGATCTCCAGATCGACGGTCTCCTCCGAGGTGCCGACCACCGTGCCGAACAGCCCGGAGGTGGTCATCACCCGGTCACCGGCCTGCAGCGAGTTCAGCAGCTTCTGCTGCTCCTGGACCATTCGCTTCTGCCTGCGTGCCTGCATGAACAGCGGCACTGCCAGCAGAACGATCAGCAGCGGGAAAATGAGGGATTCCATTGTGCTCCGTTCAGCGGACGCTCAGGGGCCCAGCCCGTGGCACTGCGCCCGAATTGTTCGGATGTACAACCTCCAGTGTGCCAGGCGCACCGGAGACGGCGGGAACCCTACTACGGTTGATCGCGAATCCGGCAGCGAACACCCGGCGGTCGTTCCCGGACTATTCGTCCTCCTCGAACAGCCCCGCTTGGCTCCCCGGCACGTTCTTCGGCGGGGTCAGCCCCAGGTGCTGCCAGGCCGCGGCCGTGGCGATCCGGCCCCGCGGAGTGCGCGCCAGCAGACCGGCTCGCACCAAGTACGGTTCGCAGACCTCCTCCACCGTGCTGGCCTCCTCGCCGACGGCCACCGCCAGGGTCGATATCCCGACCGGGCCGCCGTGGAACGAGTGCACCAGCGCGCCCAGCACCGCCCGGTCCAGCCGGTCCAGGCCGAGCTCGTCGACGTCGTAGACCTCGAGCGCGGCCCGGGCGATCTCCCGGGTCACCACGCCGTCGGCGCGCACATCCGCGTAGTCGCGGACCCGGCGCAGCAGGCGGTTGGCGATGCGCGGGGTGCCGCGGGAGCGCCGGGCGATCTCGGCGGCGCCGTCGTCCCGCAGCTCAACGCCCAGGATGCTGGCCGAGCGCCGGACGACCTGCTCCAACTCCTCGGGCGAGTAGAACTCCATGTGGGCGGTGAAGCCGAAGCGGTCCCGCAGCGGGCCGGTGAGCGCTCCCGACCGCGTGGTGGCCCCCACCAGCGTGAAGGGGGCGATCTCCAGCGGAATGCTGGTGGCCCCGGGCCCCTTGCCGACCACGATGTCCACCCGGTAGTCCTCCATCGCCAGGTAGAGCATCTCCTCCGCCGGCCGGGCGACCCGGTGGATCTCGTCGATGAACAGCACGTCGCCCTCGGTGAGGTTGGACAGCATCGCGGCGAGATCTCCCGGCCGTTCCAGGGCCGGGCCGGAGGTGACCCGGATGGCCGAACCGAGCTCGTTGGCGATGATCATCGCCAGGCTGGTCTTGCCCAATCCCGGCGGACCGGAGAACAGCACGTGGTCCGGCTGGTCACCGCGCTTGAGGGCACCGTGCAGCACCAGCTCCAGCTGTTCGCGGACCCGTTTCTGGCCGACGAACTCGCTGAGCTTCCGAGGGCGCAGGGTCATCTCGACGTCCTGCTCCGCCGGGTGCTGATGCGGGGTCAGCGTGACTCCCTCATCGGCAGTCCCGGACCATTCGTTGGAAGTGTCGTCCTGGTACATCACGCCACGCTCACTTCGGTCCCAGGGCGGCCAACGCCCTGCGCAGCACCGACGAGGTGTCCAATTCCCCCTTCGCGGAGGCCAGCACCGACTCTACGCTCTGCTCCGCCTGCTTCGCGGAAAAACCCAAGCTGACCAGCGCTTCGGTGACCTCCGAGCGGAGCCGGCCGTGGTCCACCGCCGCCGCCTGCGGCGTGCCGGCGCTCATCGCGCCCACCTTGTCCCGCAGCTCCAGCACCAGCCGCTCGGCGCTCTTCTTGCCGATCCCGGGCACCCGGGTCAGCGTGGCCACGTCCCCGTCCGCCAGCGCTCGGCAGAGCTGGTCGGGCTGCAGCACCGCCAGCGCGGCCAGCGCCAGCCTCGGCCCCACTCCGGAGGCGGTCTGCAGCAGTTCGAACAGCTCGCGGGCCTCGACGTCGGCGAAGCCGTACAACGTCAAGGAGTCCTCGCGCACCACCAGCGAGGTCCACAGCAGGGCTTCCTCCCCGCGCCGCAACCCGCTCAGCGTTCCCGGGGTGGCGTGCACCGCCATCCCCACCCCGCCGACTTCGATCACGGCGTGGTCCAGGCCGAGCGACAGCACCCGGCCCCGAACCGAAGCGATCATCGGGCATTCCCCCCTCGCGCGGCGGTCCTGACCTGCACCGGCCGCGCAGCAGCCTGGGCCTGCCGCATCCGCGCTCTGTGGTTGCGGGCGAGCTCGGCCGCCCTGGCTTCGGCCGCGGCCAGTTTGCTGAGCATCGGAGAACGCCACAGGTGGCACACCGCGAGCGCGAGCGCGTCTGCGGCGTCGGCGGGCTTCGGTTCGGCCGACAACCGCAGAATCCTGGTGATCATGGCGGTCACCTGCCGCTTGTCCGCTCGCCCGGAGCCGCTGATGGCCGCCTTCACCTCGCTGGGCGTGTGGAAGGCCACCGGCAGCCCGCGCCGGGCCGCGGCCAGGGCCACCACCCCGGAGACCTGAGCGGTCCCCATCACCGTGCGGACGTTGTGCTGGCTGAAGACCCGTTCGATGGCCACCACCTCGGGGTGGTGCTCGTCCATCCAGCGCTCGACCTCGTCGGCGACCGTGAGCAACCGGTTGGACAGCTCCTGGTCGGCCGGACTGCGCGCCACCCCCACGGCGACGCAGCTGACCTGCCGCCCGGCCCCGCCGTCGACCACTCCGAGCCCGCACCGGGTCAGTCCCGGATCCACGCCTAACACCCGCACGCCGCCACCTGCCCGCTTCCGTTCCAGAACACTCGTTCGAACCCTAGTCGATCAGTTCCGGCCGGGCGACCCCGACACACCGGCACCGAGCGCACCGGAGCTCGCATCCCCCGTTCCGGTCGTACCCGCGGCTCAGGGTCCGTCAATGCCGGGGGTCCAGCTCTCCGGTGCGCCGCTCTCGGTCAGCACCGGCTGGTAGGTGGCGAAACCTTCTGGAGCGTCCTGCTCCCACGGGAATTTGCCCTCGTCAGGGCTGGGCACGATCAGCTGCACCGCTGGGAAGTCGTCACCGCCGTACACCAGGAAAGCGCTGCCGAAGTACTCCGGGTAGTGCTGCTTGGCCACCTTCTCGAAGGTCACCGGCAGGTCCCGCAGGAACCGGTCGTACAGCTGCCCGGGCACGAACTTCTCCCCGGCGCCCACCCGCTGCACGTAGGTGTTGACCACGGTGTGCGCGACCTCTTGCGGCAGGCCGATGACCACCACCTCGGCCTTGCCGAAACGGCGCCAGGCCCCCACCGAGAAGGCGAACGGGGCCCGCTGGTCGTCCCCCGGGACGTGGAGCACCGCGGCACCGTGCTCGTCCGCGGTGTCGACCAACCACTTCCGCAGGTTCTCATCCATTTCCGCCACGGCCGCCATTCTGCCCGGCGGTCACCGCCGCCCACGGCCGACGGGGCGGAGCAGTGGGTCTTCCGGCTCGGAAGACCCACCACAGCTCACCGCCCCGATCAGGCGTTGACTTCCTGCAGGACTTCGTCCGACACGTCGAAGTTGGCGTAGACGTTCTGCACGTCGTCGAGGTCCTCGAGCATGTCGATCAGCTTGAACACCTTGCGGGCGGCATCGGCGTCCAGCGGGACGCTGACCGACGGCAGGAAGTTGGTCTCCGCCGAGTCGTACTCGATACCGGCCGCCTGCAGCGCCTTGCGGACCTCGACCAGGTCGCTGGGGTCGGTGAGGATCTCGTAGCTCTCCCCGAGGTCGTTGACCTCCTCCGCACCGGCCTCGAGCACCGCCGCCAGGACGTCGTCCTCGCTGAGACCGTTCTTCGGCAGCAGCACGACGCCCTTGCGGTTGAACAGGTAGGCGACCGAACCGGCGTCTGCCATCGAACCGCCGTTGCGGCTCATCACGGTGCGCACTTCGCTGGAGGCGCGGTTGCGGTTGTCGGTCAGGCACTCGATCAGCAGGGCGACACCGTTGGGGGCGTAGCCCTCGTACATGACGTTCTGGTAGTCGGCCCCACCGGCCTCCTCACCAGCACCCCGTCGGCGGGCGCGCTCGATGTTGTCCAGCGGGACAGAGTTCTTGCGCGCCTTCTGGATCGCGTCGTAAAGGGTCGGGTTGCCATCGGGATCGCCCCCGCCAGTCCGCGCAGCAACCTCGACGTTCTTGATCAGCTTCGCGAAGAGCTTGCCGCGCTTGGCGTCCAGGGCGGCCTTCTTGTGCTTGGTGGTGGCCCACTTGGAGTGGCCGGCCATCTTTCCTCCGTCTTCTACGACCGCGCTGCGGTTGGTCAGTCAGTGCGCACGGACGATCTGCACGAAATGACGGTGCACGCGCTCACCGCCACTGACCAGCTCCGGATGAAAGGCGACGGCGAGCACCGGTCCCTGCTGAACCGCCACGATCCTACCGGCGGCTTCCTGCTGGCCTGCCCCGTCAGGGGCTTCCGGAACCCGGGCCAGCACTTCAACCCCGTCGCCGGTCTTGTCCACCCAAGGTGCTCGGATGAACACCGCGTGCACCGGGCCCAGCCCCGCGAACTCCAGCTCGGTCTCGAAGGAGTCCACCTGCCGGCCGAAGGCGTTCCGGCGGACGATGACGTCGAGGGCGCCGAACGGGCGCACCGCCGGCTGGCCGCCGGCTTCCTCCTGGCCGTCCACCACGTCCCGCGCCAGCAGGACCATGCCCGCGCAGGAACCGAACGCCGGCATGCCCGAGGCCAGGCGGTCCTCCAGCGGCTCGCGCAGCCCGCTGCTGTCGAGCAGGCGAGTCATCGCGGTGGACTCGCCACCCGGCAGCACCAGCCCGTCCACCGCGGCCAACTCCTCCGGGCGGCGGACCGGACGGGCCTCCGCACCGCTGCGCTCCAGAGCGGCGAGGTGCTCCGCCACGCCGCCCTGCAGGGCGAGGACTCCGATCGCGGGTCGAGCAGTCGTCACAATCTCATTCTCCTGCACTGCTGCGGCTGGTTGAACGGCGGGCGACCACTCGCCAGCCGACAGCGAGCGCGAGCACCACTACCGGCACTGCGTAGAACGATGCCCGCACAGCGAGCTCTTCGGAGAGAGCTGCCAGGCCAACGATACCGAGGAGGAAGACCAGGACGATCCAGTTCGTGTACGGCGAACCGGGCATGCGGTAGGCAGGACGCCGCAGCTCACCCCGTTCCGCCCGGCTGCGCAGCTTCATCTGGGCGATCAGCAGGGTGGCCCAGGTGGCGATCACCCCGAGGGAGGAGATCGAGGTGGCGATGTCGAACGCCTGCTTGGGGACCACGTAGTTCAGCAGCACGCCGACCAGGAACACGCCGCCGGTGAACAGCACGGCCCCGTAGGGCGCCCGGCGGGAGTTCAGCAGGTTGGTGAAGGCGGGGGCCTCGCCGCGCTGGGCCAGCGAGCGCAGGATCCGCCCGGTGGAGTACAGCCCCGAGTTGCAGCTGGAGAGCGCCGCGGTCAGCACCACGAAGTTCATCAGGTCGCCCGCCCAGGGGATGCCGATGCTGGAGAACACGGTGACGAAGGGGCTCTCCTGGCCGCTGTAGGCGGTCCAGGGCAGCACCATCGCCAGCAGCACCACGGAACCGACGTAGAACACGGCGATCCGGAGCACCACGCTGTTGATCGCCCGGGGCAGCACCTTCTCCGGATTGCGGGTTTCACCGGCCGCGATGCCCACCATCTCCATGGAGGCGTAGGCGAACATCACGCCTTGCATGCTCAGCAGCACCACCGGGAGCCCAGCGGGCAGGAAGCCGCCGTGCGCGGTGAGGTTCTCCGGTCCGGCCGCGGTGCCGCCCACGTCCGCACCGGTGAGCACCAGGGACAGCGCGACGGCGAGGAAGGACACGATGGCCAGGACCTTGATGGTCGAGAACCAGAACTCCAGTTCTCCGAAGAACCGCACCGACAGCAGGTTCACCGCGAGCAGGCCCAGCAGGCACAGCAGCGCGGTGATCCACTGCGGGAAGTCGGGGAACCACTTGCTGATGTAGATCCCGGCCGCGGTGATCTCGGCGATGCCGGCCCCGGCCCAGTTGAGGAAGTACAGCCACCCGGCCGCGAAGCCGGCCCAGGGACCGATGAACTCCCGGGCGTACTCGACGAAGCTGCCGGAGACCGGCCGGTGCAGGACCAGTTCGCCGAGGGCGCGCATGACGAAGAAAGCGGCCACCCCGCACAGCAGGTAGGCGAGCACCAGCGCGGGGCCCGCCTGGGCCATGCGCCCGCCCACCCCCAGGAACAGGCCGACACCGATGGCGCCGCCCATCGCGATCATCTGGACCTGGCGCCTGCCCAGGCCCTTCTGGTAGCCCTCGGCGGTTCTCTCGGAGCGCGTTGTGGTAGTCGTAGCGGCCTCCCGGGGACGAGAGCCGGTTTCGCCGGCTCACCGGACAGCTCTGGCGGCGCGAGGTCTCCACCATTGAGCCGGAGCAGCACGCAGGACTTTAGATAGGGCGTGTCGTGCCGCCGCCACGGGGTCGGGAGGCCTTGGTCTCGATCACTCCAGGCCGGCCAGCCGCAGCAGCGCGGTGGTGCCCGCCGCGGCGACCACCACGAGCCAGAACGGCGCCCGCCGCCAGGCCAGCACCGCTCCTACCGCGACCCCGAGCAGCCGGGCCCACCCGGCGAACGCGCTGCCCTCGAACACCGCGCTGGTCACCGCGAACGCGCCGAGCAGCGCGATGGCCGCGATGGACATGAGCTTCTCCAGCTCGGGGGAGAACTCGACCCGGCCGCGCAGCAGCGGGCCGGCCAGGCGCATGGCGTAGGTGCCGGCGGCGATCGCGAACATCACACCCAGCGTCATGACCGGCGCCTCGCTCGCTTCGGCAACGGCAGAGCGGCAGCGATTCCGACCAGCGCGACCAGCACCGGGAGTCCGGCCGGCAGCACGGGTGTGGTCAACACCGCCGCCAGCGCGCCCAGGGCCACCGCGCGCAGGGTCTTGTGCTCGGACAGGGACGGCATGATCAGCGCGAGCAGTCCGGCCGGCAGCGCGGCGTCGAGGCCGAGGGCCCCGGGATCCGCGATGCGCTGGCCGACCAGTCCGCCGACGAGGATGGACGGCGCCCAGGTGCAGTACAGCACGACGCCGGTCAGCCAGTAGGCGCGCTTCTTCTCCGCCGGGTCGCTCCGCGCCATGGCGAAGGCCACCGATTCGTCGATCATGATGTGGCTGCCGAACAGCCGGCGGGGCCAGCTGCCGTCGAGCAGTCCGCCGACCGCCAGCCCGAAGGGGAAGTGGCGGGCGTTCAGCATCAGTCCGCCGAGCACGGTGGTGACCGGGGAGGCCCCGGCCGCCATCATGCCCACGGCCATGAACTCGGAACCGCCGGCGAAGATCAGCAACCCCATCAGGGTGACCATCCACAGCGGAATTCCCTTGCTGACCGCGATGGCCCCCAGGGAAGCCGCCACGACGGCCAGGGCTGCGGCCATCGAGAGCACGTCCCGAACGAGTTCGTCCCGCCACAGCGGAACAACCGTTCGCTCTGCTGAACCCACGTTCGCTAGCCTGGACAAAAGGCATTTGTTCGTCAAGACGAACGCAAGGACCGACACACCGAACAGCCATGAGCAGAGCTGACAGCACCCCACCGCTGGAGATCATCGCCGCTTCCCTGCGCCGGGAACGCGACCGTGCCGGGCTGACCCTCAGCGAACTGGCCAAGCGCGCGGGAATCGCCAAGTCCACGCTCTCCCAGCTCGAATCCGGAACCGGGAACCCCAGCGTGGAGACGTTGTGGGCAGTGGGCGTGGCCCTCGGCGTGCCCTTCAGCAGGCTGGTGGAGCCACCTGCTCCGCAGGTGAGGGTGATCCGCGCCGGCGAGGTGCCGATGGTCCGCTCCGAGCAGTCGCCCTACGCCGCCGCGCTGCTGTCGGCATGCCCGGCCGGCGCGCGCCGGGACCTGTACACCCTGGAACTGGAGCCGGGCGGCACCAGGAAGGCCGACGCGCACATCCCGGGAACCGTCGAGCACGTGATCGTCACCAGCGGCCGGATGCTGACCGGCCCGGCGGAATGCCCGGTGGAGCTCGAGCCCGGCGACTACATCTCGTTCTCCGGCGACGTGCCGCACGTCTACCAGGCCCTGCAGCCGGGCACCACCGCCGTGCTGGCGATGGAGCACCACTGACCGAGCTGACCGGTGACCCCGGCGGCCAGCTCGGTCAACGGCGTCGGGTCACCAACCCCGCTGGGCGTACCGGGCCGCCTCCGGCAGCGAATCGACGTTGATGCCGACCATCGCCTCGCCCAGGCCGCGGGAGACCTTGGCGATCACGTCCGGATCGTCGTAGAAGGTCGTGGCCTTCACGATCGCCGCGGCCCGCTTGGCGGGGTCCCCGGACTTGAAGATGCCCGAGCCGACGAAGACGCCTTCGGCCCCGAGCTGCCGCATCATGGCCGCGTCGGCCGGGGTGGCGATGCCGCCCGCGGTGAACAGCACCACCGGTAGCTTCCCGGTGCGGGCGACCTCCTGGACCAGGGGCAGCGGGGCGCGCAACTCCTTGGCCGCCGCGTAGAGCTCGTCCTCCTCGAGCGCGGCGAGCTTGCGGATGTCGCTGCGGATGCGCCGCATGTGCCGAGTGGCCTCGACCACGTTGCCGGTGCCGGCCTCACCCTTGGAGCGGATCATCGCCGCTCCCTCGGAGATCCGCCGCAGCGCTTCGCCGAGATCGGTGGCGCCGCAGACGAACGGGACGGTGAACGCCCACTTGTCGATGTGGTGGTCCTCGTCCGCCGGGGTGAGCACCTCCGACTCGTCGATGTAGTCCACGCCGAGCGCCTGCAGGACCTGGGCTTCCACGAAGTGGCCGATCCGCGCCTTGGCCATCACCGGGATGGAGACCGCGTTGATGATCTCCTCGATCAGACCGGGATCGGACATGCGGGCCACACCACCGTTGGCCCGGATGTCAGCCGGAACCCGCTCGAGCGCCATGACCGCCACCGCGCCGGCGTCCTCGGCGATCTTGGCCTGCTCCGGAGTCACCACATCCATGATCACCCCGCCCTTGAGCATCTCGGCCATCCCGCGCTTCACCCCGTCGGTGCCGGACTTGCGGGCGGTGGTGGGCTCCTGATCGGACTGGACGGTAGTCACCGACAACCTCTCCTCGGACTGGCTCGCTTCTCGAGGCCGACGCTACGAGAAAACTGGACCATTCGCACGGGCCAATTGAGGCTCATTTCAGTAGGCCACTTTTCTTCGGTGGCCCTATCGCCCCAGGTGGCCTTGCACTCCCGGCGCACCAGGTGTGTGCTCGGTCTCACAGCGGGAACAGCAGGGGGAAACCATGGGGAGCAAACAAACCGTCACAGCCGGGACCCGGCCGGCCCCGGCGCCGTCAGATCCGGCGCTGATCCGCAACGTCGCACTGGTCGGCCCCTCCGGCTCCGGCAAGACCACGCTCGTCGAAGCGCTGCTGGCGCACACCAGGACGATCCCGCGGGCGGGGTCGGTGACCGAAGGGTCCACGGTGTGCGACCACGAGCCCGCCGCGATCGAGCAGCAGCGGTCCGTGTCCCTGTCGGTGGCTCCGGTCGAACACGGCGCCTACAAGATCAACTTGTTGGACACGCCCGGGTACGCCGATTTCATCGGAGAACTGCGAGCGGGCCTGCGGGCCGCCGACGCCGCCCTGTTCGTGGTCTCGGCCGTGGAAGGAGTGGACGCCGCCACCCGGGCGCTGTGGAAGGAGTGCGCCCGGGTCGGCATGCCCCGCGCCGTGGTCATCTCCCGGCTCGACCAACCGCGCGCGGACTTCAACGCCGCGCTGCTGTCCTGCCGGGAAGCCTTCGGCCTCGGCGTGATCCCGCTGTACCTACCCCGCCACGGGACGGACGGGGAGGTCGCCGGACTGCTCGGAGTGCTCACCGGAACCACCTACGGGCAACCCCGGGAAACCGGTGGCACCCCGGAAGACCTGCCGCAGTGGCAAGCAGAACTGGTCGAAGCCATCATCTCCGAGAGCGAAGACGAGTCCTTGATGGACCGCTACATCGCCGGCGAGGAGATCGAAGAACCGACCCTGATCAAAGACCTGGAGAAGGCGGTCTCCCGCGGAGGCCTGCACCCGGTGCTGCCGGCGTGCTCGCTGACCGGCGTCGGACTCGCGGAAGTCCTCGACGGGATCGTGCGCGGATTCCCCTCTCCCCTGGAGCGGGAACTCCCGGAGTTCACCGATCCCCAGGGGAACAACCCGCGCCAGCTCACCCCCGACCCGCAAGGCCCCTTCGCCGCCGAAGTGGTGCACACCGCGGCGGACAGCTACGTCGGGCGAGTTTCGCTGGCCCGGGTGTTCTCCGGAACGCTGCGCCCGGACCGGGCGGTCCACGTCTCCGGCCACGGCCAAGCCGAACGCGGACACCCGGAGCACGACGAGAACGAGAAGGTCGCCCACCTGTACTCCCCGCTCGGGGGCACCCTCCGAGAAGTCCCCCACTGCACGGCGGGCGACATCTGCGCGCTGACCAAGCTCAACTCCGCGGAAACCGGTGACACGCTCTCCGATCCGGAGACCCCGCTGCTGCTCGAACCGTGGCCGCTGCCGGACCCGCTGCTGCCCGTGGCGGTGGTGGCCCACTCCCGCAGCGACGAGGAAGCCCTGGCCCGCAACCTCAGCCGGTTGGTCGCCGCCGACCCCAACCTGCGGTTGGAGCGGGACACCGAAACCCACCAGCTGGTGCTGTGGTGCACCGGCGAAGCGCACGCCGACGTCGTGCTGCAGCGCCTCCGGGAAGGCGGCGCGGCCATCGACACCGAACCGGTGCGGGTACCGCTCCGGCAGACGTTCGCCCGACCGGCCAAAGGACACGGCAGGCACGTCAAGCAGTCCGGCGGACACGGCCAGTACGCCATCTGCGACATCGAAGTCGAACCGCTGCCGCGGGGTTCCGGTTTCGAGTTCCGCGACCGGGTGGTGGGCGGTGCCGTGCCCAAGCAGTTCATCCCGAGCGTGGAGAAGGGCGTGCGGGCCCAGATGGAGAAGGGCATCCACGACGGCGTTCCGCTGGTGGACCTGCGGGTCACCTTGGTGGACGGGAAAGCGCACAGCGTCGACTCCTCCGACGCCGCCTTCCAGACCGCGGGGATGCTCGCGTTGAAAGCAGCCGCCGAGCAGGCCGGGTTGATCACGCTGGAGCCGGTGGACGAGATCACCGTGCGCATCCCCGATGAATACCTGGGCGCGGTGCTGGGCGACCTGTCCAGCCGCCGGGGGAAGGTCGTCGGCACCGAACCGGAAGACCCCGGCTGGACCGTGGTGCGAGCGCACGTGCCCGCCAGCGAGCTGGTGCGGTACTCGGTCAATGTGCGCTCGCTCAGCTCCGGGAGCGCCACCTTCACCCGGCACTTCGGCAGCTACGAGCCCGCCCCGGAGAGCGTCACCGCGCAGCGGTAGGGAGCCCTACCCCTGCCGCGTGGCGACGTACTTCCGGCGGACCGCCAGCAGCCGCTGCGCGACGGTCAGCGCGGACAGCACGACCAGCAACCACACGGCGACGTCCAGCACGTAGGGCACGCCCAACCCGTGCAGCCCGGCGCCGACCAGCACGACGATGAACCGCTCAGCCCGCTCGGCCAGGCCGCCGTTGGCGTCGAAACCGTTGGCCTCGGCACGCGCCTTGACGTAGGAGATGACCTGCGCTGCGACCAGGCAGACCAGCAACCCCGCCCCGCGCGTCGAGTTGCCGTCCACCACCAGCGACCACCACGCCAGCGCCCCGAACAGGGCGCCGTCGACGATCCGGTCGCAGGTGGCGTCGAGCACCCCGCCGTAGGGGGAGGCCTTCCCGCCCGCCCGCGCCATCGCCCCGTCCAGCAGGTCGAAGAGCAGGAAGACGGTGAGCACCGCGGCTCCCGCGAACAACTGGCCACGCGGGAAGAACCACAGCGCCGCACCGGTGCTGACGACCGCACCGGTCACCGTTACCGCGTTCGGCGTCAGCCCGAGTCGGACCAAGCTGGCTCCGACCGGGTCGGTTAACCGAGAGATCGAATCCCGCGCAAAAATGTTAAGCATCGCCAGACCGTCAGTTTATCGATCTTTGGTCACTGCTGTTGCACAGTAACCATCCTGATCGAAAATTTCTTCACCAGCTCGAGCCGACACGGATTCCGTGGTGTCGCCCACACCCGGAATTGTTGAAGCTTCAAATTTGTTCTGCTGGGTGAGCACCCGCTCACTCGCCGAACGCGAAAAGAGGCTTCCAATGACCGCCAGCAGCACGATCCCGGGCTACGAGGTCGGCACCTGGGACATCGACCCGGCGCACTCCGCGATCGAATTCTCGGTCCGCCACATGGGAATCGCCAAGACCAAGGGCCGCTTCACGGACTTCTCCGGCGAACTGGTCACCGCGGAGAACCCGCTGGACTCCTCGGTGACCGCAACGATCAGCACCGGCTCGATCGACACCGCCATGCCGGACCGGGACGCCCACGTGCGCAACGCCGACTTCCTGGACGTGGCGAACTACCCGACCGCGACCTTCCGGTCCACGGGCATCCGGCAGGAGGACGACGAATTCGTGATCGACGGCGAGTTCACCCTGCACGGGGTGACCAAGCCGGTCTCGTTGAGAACCGAGCTGAACGGTATCAGCGAAAACGGCCTGATCGGCCTGTCCGCCACCACTGCCCTGGACCGCCGCGACTTCGGCGTCGGACCGGACAACACCGCCGTGGTCGGCGACAAGATCAAGGTCTCCCTGGAGATCGAAGCCGAGCGGCGCCCCTGAGCCAACCGTCGAGGGGGACCGGGCAGCACCTCCGGCCGGTCCCCCTCGCCAGCTCAACCGATCTTCTGCCAGGCCTCGGAGATCAACTGCTGGGTCTCCCCGAGCAGCTGCGGTAACACCTTCGTGTGGCCGATCACCGGCATGAAGTTCGAGTCACCGCCGGGTTGATGTGGGCTCCGCTGATGCCGCCGGCG